>JADGAL010000487.1 GCA_015232025.1 Alphaproteobacteria bacterium | reverse complement strand
CGGACGACCTTTCCCGGCATCTCGACGCGCACCAGGAGGGGGACCACGTGGGCACTCTCCGGGTCGGCGGCGATGTCTTCGATCCGTGTCGGTTCGGGAATGGCTTCGCCATCCTCGATCATGCCGCGGATGTGCAGCGCCAACGCCTCTTCGGCCGAACGCGCCGCATCGTCGATGGTGTGACCGCCACTGGTGCAACCGGGCAAGTCGGGAAACGTGACGCCGTAGCCTCCAGCGCCCTTATCGATGATGGCGGGAAAATAGCGTGTGGCCATCGAACGTTCCTTTCACCGGAGTTTCAGGCCGGTCTTCTTCTCGATATCCTTCACCACGCCAATGGTCATGTCCTTGGTCGGGTGCTTGATCGTCAGGCGACCAACCTTGGTCGGATGCTTGAACTGGTGATGGGAGCCCTCGACGTTCACGAGGTGCCAGCCGTCCGCCTCGATCCGTCGTATCACTTCGCGGCTGCTGACGCTCTTGCCCATCGTCGCTCCGAGTGTGTATAGGATGCGCACCGAGATGCGGTTCATCAAGGAAAAAAAGGCCGACGCTCGCCCCTACCGAGCGTTAATCACGGATTCTTGACTTACGCGCCGCGAAAGTAAAGACTTCGTTCTTTGTGGGGTGGCGATGAACCGAACCACCGGCCGATACGAGCGCACCATCGCCGGAAGCGAGGAGGTGGCGGCCTTCGTGCCCGCCCCGCTGCCGCCACGCGATCCGGCGTTGGCGATGGACCGGCGGATCGCCGAGCGGCTCGCGGCGGCCGAGCGCGCCTTGGCGCGGCTTGACCTCGCGGGCGAGATGGT
This sequence comes from Alphaproteobacteria bacterium, assembly GCA_015232025.1. Lineage (GTDB taxonomy): Bacteria > Pseudomonadota > Alphaproteobacteria > Rhodospirillales > Magnetospirillaceae > JADFZP01. Next base: position 1,297 of record JADGAL010000487.1, on the reverse strand, counting down.
TCCGTCGCTCGACTGGTTCCTCTACGCCTTTGTGCGCAAGGAGGCGGTGATCTCGTCGCAGATCGAGGGCACGCAGGCGACGCTGGTCGATCTGCTGACCTTCGAGGCGGCGCGACAGGGCTCGGCGGACGCCGATGTCGAGGAGGTCTGCAACTATCTCGATGCCCTGCGCTTCGCCCGTCGTGAACTGGCGGACGCCCACGGCTTGCCGCTTTCGGTGCGGCTGCTGAACGAGGCGCATCGGCGTTTGATGCAGGGGGCGCGCGGCGCCAACAAGCAGCCGGGCGAGATACGGCGCGGCCAGAACTGGATCGGCGGCAGCCGCCCGGGTGATGCCGTCCATGTGCCGCCCCCACCCCACCTCGTCCCCGACCTACTGAGCGATCTGGAAAAATATCTTCATGGCGATGATGATTTGCCGCCTCTGGTGCGCGCCGGACTGGCGCATGTGCAGTTCGAGACGATCCATCCCTATCTCGACGGCAATGGCCGCATTGGGCGGCTGCTGATCGCGCTGCTGCTTGAGCATTGGGGCCTGCTGAAGTCTCCGCTGCTCTATCTCAGCCTGTTCTTCAAACGCCATCGCGCCGAGTACTACCGGCGCCTCGCCGCGGTGCGCACCGAGGGGGACTGGGAGGGCTGGACGGCGTTCTTCCTCGACGGCGTCGCGACCATCGCCGACGAGGCGGTCGCGTCGGCGCGTGACCTGTTCGCCGTGGTCGCCGCCGACCGCGCCCGCGTCCTCGCCCTGGACACGGCTTCGGTGGCCGCCGCGCGCCTCTTCGAACTGCTGCCGCGCCACCCCATCGTCAGCGTGGCCACCGCCATGGCGTTGCTCGGCACCAGCAAACCGACCGCCATCCGCGCCGTCGAGTCGCTGGTCGCGGCCGGCGTGCTGGTCGAGACCACGGGCCGCAAGCGGGACCGCAGCTTCGCCTATCAGGCCTACGTCGAACGCCTGCGGGTCGGCACCGAACTCTTGACGTGAATCACGACAACCGCAACACGCACTCCATCACATCCGGCTCGTCGCCTTTCCCCACGCTGAACCCGCACCGCCGCGCCAAGCGCAGCATCGGCGCGTTCTCGGCCAAAATTTGCGCCACGATGGCGCCGGTGCCGCGCGCCTTGTGGTAGTCGATGATCTTGGTCATCAGCATGGTGCCCAGCCCGGTGCCTTTGAGGTCCGAGCGGACCAGGATGGCCAGTTCGGCGCGGCGGTTGTCGGGGTCGGTGACGGTGCGCACCACGCCCAGCGTGTCGGGGCGGTCGGGGCGGATGGCGATGAAGGCCATCT
>JADGAL010000486.1:532-2113 GCA_015232025.1 Alphaproteobacteria bacterium | reverse complement strand
TGGCGACGCGGAGGCGCGCCGTGTCGAGGGGCTTGAGCAGCACCGGGTGACGCCAGACCTTGTCGAGGCCCTGGCAATCTCCCGTGAACAGGATCGCCGGCACCTTGATGCCCAGGCCGTCGTTGATCGCAGCGATCGCCGCTTCACCGTCCTGTCGGCCCAAGCGAAGATCCGAGAGCACCAGATCGGGCTCCAGACCCTCGGCGATCAGCGAGGCGACGACCCGCTCGCCGGTCGATCCGGTCACCGCGCGCACACCCCAATCCTCGAACAGCAGCGTCAGCCCGGCCAGGATGTCGGCGTCGTCGTCGACCACCGCCACCACCAGGCCGGAGACGTCCGGGGCGTCCTCGACCTCGTCGCGCCCCATTTCCGGCGCGGCGGTGAAAGCCGGCTCGATCAGCGGCACCTCGACGGCGAAGACCGAGCCCTTGCCGCGCACCGACCGCACGTCGAGCGGATGCTGCAGCAGCCGCGCCAAGCGCTGCACGATGGCCAATCCCAACCCCACCCCAGATTTGCGGTCCGAGCCGCCCTCGCCGCGGTAGAACTCCTCGAAGATCGCGAGGCGCTGGTCCTCGGCGATGCCCGGCCCGGTGTCCCACACCTCGATGCGCAGGCGCCCGCCGCGACGGCGGCAGCCCAGCAGGATCTTGCCATGCTGGGTATAGCGCACGGCGTTGCTGATGAAATTGCGCAGGATGCGGGCGAGCAGCTTGGGATCGCTCGACACCGTGGCGCTGGACGGCACGACCCTGAGCGCCACGCCCGCCGCGGCCGCTTGCGGGCCGAATTCCATTTCGAGCGGCTCGAACAGGTCGCCGATCTGGACATCGGTCCTGTCGGCCTTGAGCACGCCGGCATCGGCGCGCGACACGTCGAGCAGGGCCTCGAACATGTCCTCCATGGTCTTGAGGGCGGACTTGATGTTGTGCAGCACCGAGCGCGGCCGGTCGCCCACGAGATGGGCGTCGATCGCCGAGACGAACAGGGCCAGCGCCTGAAGCGGCTGGCGCAAATCATGGCTGGCCGCCGCGAAGAAACGCATGCGCGCGCGGATGGTGCGCTCGGCCCGCTCGCGCGCGGCGTTCAGTTCCTGCTGCCGGCGCTTCTGGTCGCTGAGATCCTGAAAGACCACCAGGCGCCCGGTCCGGCCGCCGCCGGTTGGCAAGGCCTGGGCCGATCCCAACACCCAGAAGGGGCTGCCGTCGGCGCGCCGCATGCGGATCTCGACCCGACGCACCCCGCCCGACCGCCGCATCTCGTCGTCGTACTCGTCATAGGCGTGGGGGTCGAAGATGAATTCCGAGAAGGAGCGGCCGACGAGCGCTTCCGCCGGCGCGCCCAGCACCTCGGCGGCCGCCGGGTTGACCTCGCTCACCACCTCGTCGGGTCCGATCAGCATCAGCGGCACCGGCATCGTGGCGGTGATCAGCCGTTGGCGCGCCTCGCTGTCGCGCAGTTCGGCGACCGCGTCGCGGCCTTGGGGGGGTCCGTCGATGTCGTCAGGCTGGGTCACCCAACGACTCTGGTCGAAAATGCCAGCCTCGGCAACCGCCAAGACACCAGAAGGCCCACCCT
>JADGAL010000486.1:0-471 GCA_015232025.1 Alphaproteobacteria bacterium | reverse complement strand
CGCCGAAGGCCATGGCGGATAGGCGCCGAAACCTTGGACGCAACACGCTGTTGGCGCTGTCGAGGCCCGGAAGAGGACCGGCTTCGGCGCGCCGTGGCTTTGGCGAGTCGGGCCGCCATCGGGAAACGGTCGGGAGGCGGTGCATGCCGAGAAAGATAAAGCAGGGTCCCCAGGCGGGCGAGGTTGGGTGATGAGCGAACTCGCGACGGAAATCATGCCGACCCCCGCGCCGCCGGCGGCGGTGGTGGTCGAGGATCCGCGGCTGGCCGAGGACATCGCCCAGCATTTCGACCCCGAGGAGCGAAGGCGTATCACGGTCTACGACGACGCCCGCATCCTGGTCGACCATCCGGAACAGGTCGGCGAGGACGTGGCCATCGTCTCGTTCCACGTCATGCGCAATCTGGCCAAGGTCCATCTCGAGGCTCTGACCGAATTCTGCCGGCGCCACAAGGTGGTGCTTTTGATTCG
>JADGAL010000485.1 GCA_015232025.1 Alphaproteobacteria bacterium | reverse complement strand
CGCGCGAGCGGGTCGAGGTCGTGGGGACCGAGCACCTGCTCGCGGTGCGCGACGACGGCCGGCCCGGTCTGCTCTTCTCGGCCCATTTGGGCAATTGGGAGGTGCTGGCCGGCTGCGCCAGCCTGCTCGACCTGCCGCTGGCCCTGGTCTATCGCGCCGCCAACAATCCGCATGTCGAGCGGCTGTATCGCGAGGGGCGAAGCGATCTGGGCGGCGAATACCTGCCCAAGGGCGCCGAGGGGGCGCGCGGCGCCTTGTCCGCCCTGCGCGCCGGCCGCCATCTCGGCATGCTGGTCGATCAGAAGATGAACGACGGCATCGCGGTGCCCTTTTTCGGCCGGCCGGCGATGACCGCCCCGGCGCTGGCCCAGTTCGCCCTGCGGCTGCGCTGCCCGGTGCTGCCGGCCCGCGTCGAGCGACTGGAGGGGGCGCGGTTCCGCATCGTCGTCGAGCCGCCCTTGGCGCTGCCCGACAGCGGCGACCGCAAGGCCGACGTGCTGGCCTTGATGACCACCGTCAACGCCCGATTGGAAGGCTGGATCAGGGAACGGCCGGAACAATGGCTGTGGCTGCACCGTCGCTGGCCAAGCTGTCCTTGACCTCCTCCCCCGTCCGACATATCTCACCTTTGGTTCCCCTGAAGACTGGTAGCCATGGCCCTGCGTCCGATCCTCGTCGCGCCCGATCCGCGCCTGAAGGCGAAGTGCCTCCCCGTCGCGAAGGTCGACGGCGAGGTCGCCCGCCTGATGGACGACCTGCTGGACACCATGTACGCCGCGCCGGGCATCGGCTTGGCGGCGCCGCAGGTCGGCGCCTCGGTGCGCGTGCTGGTGATCGACATCGCCAAGGACGGCGAGGAGCGCCAGCCCCTGCGCATCGCCAATCCCGAATTCGTGTGGCTGTCCGACGAGGACCGCTCCTACGAGGAAGGCTGCCTGTCGGTGCCCGAGCACTACGCCGAGGTCACCCGCCCCGCCGCCCTGCGCCTGCGCTACCTCGACCATCAGAACGAGATCCGCGAACTGGACGCCGAGGGCCTGCTGGCCACCGTGATCCAGCACGAGATGGATCATCTCGACGGCGTCTTGTTCATCGACCACCTGTCGAACTTGAAGCGCAACATGATCCTGCGCAAACTGACCAAGGCCCGCGCCCGGTAGGGGTGGGTAGGGTAGATCAACCACCAAGGCACCAAGACCACCAAGAGGGCACCAAGAAAAGTCCGCTTGGTGAACCTTGGTGCCCTTGGTGTCTTGGTGGTGAACTCGGTCTCGGACCGGTTTGAGGGCGGACGGACAGTGAACTTGATCTTCATGGGCACCCCGGACTTCGCGGTGCCAAGCTTGGCCGCCTTGGCCGATGCGGGGCATACGATCCTTCGCGTCTACACCCAGCCGCCGCGCCCGGCCGGTCGGGGCCAGCGCGAGCGTCTGTCGCCGGTCCACGCCTGGGCCGAGTCGCGCGGCATCCCGGTGTCCACCCCGCGCTCGCTGCGCGACCCGGCGGAGCAGGAGCGATTCGCGGCCCTAGGCGCCGATCTGGCGGTGGTCGCGGCCTATGGCCTGATCCTGCCGCAAGCCATTCTCGACGCGCCCCGGCGGGGGTGCCTCAACGTGCATGGCTCGCTGCTGCCGCGCTGGCGCGGCGCGGCGCCGATCCATCGGGCGATCCTGGCCGGCGACGCTTGGACCGGCATCACCATCATGCGGATGGAGGCGGGGCTGGACACCGGCCCGATGCTGCTCGACGCGCGGGTGGCGATCGGCCCGACGACCACCACCGAAAGTCTGCATGACGAGCTGGCGGCGCTGGGCGCCCGGCTGATCGTCGAGGCGGTGGCGCGCCTGGACGAGATCACGGCCCGCCCGCAGCCCGAGGACGGGGTGACCTACGCCGCCAAGCTGACCAAGGACGAAGGCCGCCTGGACTGGACCCGGCCGGCCGCCGAGTTGGAACGCCGGGTGCGCGCCCTGCCGTGCTGGTTCGAGCACGGCGGCGAGCGCATCCGCGTGCTGGCCGCCGAGCTGGCCGAGGCCGGGGGACCGCCCGGAACCGTGCTCGACGACCGCCCGACCATCGCCTGCGGCGAGGGCGCGCTGCGCCCGCTCCGCCTCCA
>JADGAL010000484.1 GCA_015232025.1 Alphaproteobacteria bacterium | reverse complement strand
GAGGCTGCCGCTGGTCGGCAGGGTCACCCGCACGCTCGGCGTGTCGTCGTTGGTGTTGCGGTCCGAATTCGAGGCGCCGCTGTCCGAGGCGGCGTTCAGCGTCAGGGTCGGCGCGGCCGGCGCCGTGGTGTCGGGGGTGTTGTTGGTCACCGCCTGATTGGTCAGCGAGGCGGCGTCGTTGCCGGCCGCGTCCTGGGTGGCGCTCGCGTCGTCGCCGCCGGTCGGGTCGGCGTAGGACACCGTCACCACTTGGCCGGCGGTCACCGCGCTGGCCAGCGTCAGGGTCACCGTCTTGGCGGCCGAATCGACCGCCACGGCGGTCACGTTGATCGTCGCGCCGCCCGCCGTCACCGTGAAGGTGCCGGTTCCCGCCTTGTTGGTGGCGTCCAGCGTGTTGGCCTCGGTGTAGGTCAGCACCAGCGACGCGCCGTTGACCGCCGCCGAGGCGATCACCGGCGCCGTCTTGTCCAGCGTGATCTCCAGCGCCGTCGAGGCGTCGGAGGCGTTGTTCGAGGTGTCGGTGATCTTGGCGGTCAGGCTCTTCGAGCCATCGGCGCCCAGCGTGGTGGTGGTGATGTCGACATAGCCGTTGGTGATGTCGGTCGCCGAAAGCGTCGCCGTGCCCACCGAGTTGCCGCCGTAATAGACGTTCACCACGTCGTTGGCCACCGCGAGGCTGCCGCTGGTCGGCAGGGTCACCCGCACGCTGGGCGTGTCGTCGTTGGTGTTGCGGTCCGAATTCGAGGCGCCGCTGTCCGAGGCGGCGTTCAGCGTCACGGTCGGCGCGGCCGGCGCCGTGCTGTCGCCGGCCACCACACCCGGATTGCCCAAGCTGGTGGTCGACGAGAACGCACCCTTGCTGGCGAAGGTCACCGAATAGTCGTCGGTCGAGTTGTAGCCGCCGATGTCGCCGTTCAACGCGTTCGCCTGCTGCGCGCTCGCCACCACATAGCGGAGCGTGGTGTCCTTGGTCAGGCCGGCATTGCTGTTGAGGGTCGAGACGTTCGAGACGCTGCCGGTCAGTTGCTTGAGGTTGGCGGCGGTCGCGAAGGTGTCGAAGTTGAATTTGACGCTGATGAAGTAATCGGTGTTGCCGTCGCTGTCGACGTTGCCGTTGCCCGACGTGTCGATGCTGGCCACCGTCGAGAAGTTCAACGTGCCGGCGCCCGCGGTGAGCGTCGCCAAGACGACTTGGTTCTCGATCGAACTGGTGTTGGGCGACGTGTTCGCCCCGGTGCCGGCATCATAGATCGACAGTTCGGCGTTGCCGTTCCCCCCGCCGTCGATGGTCAGGAAGATGTCGAGGTCGTTGTCGCTGTCGACGTCGATGCCCAGCCACACATACCCGTTAAGGTCGCCTTGCTGGTCCGCCGCCTGGTCGACGCGGAGGCGCAGCGCCAACTCGTCGTCGGTGGTGCTCACCGTCCCCTTGTCGTCGAACCACATGTACAGCAGGGGGTTGGAGGCGTTGCCCTGCAGATCGATCGCCGCCTGCGCTTGCAGATCCTGGCCGGGATCGAAGGCCGCTCCGGTGAGCACGGCGGTCCAGCTGCTCGACGCGGCGGACAGATCGATGGTGGCGGTGAGGAAGCTGTAATAGTCGGCCTGGAATTGCGCCGAGATCACGATCCCGGCGTCGATGTCGCCAGACGTGGTCTCAAGCGCCCAATCGGCGCCCAACGACTCGTGGCCGGTGTCGTTCGACGAGGCCGCCACGTCGGCCCCGGTGACCGAGGCCAGCGCCGAGACCAGGGCGGCGCCCGCCTCGCCCTTGCCGACCTCGCAGCCATAGAACAGGAGGTCCGCGCCTTGGGCGAGATGGTCGCCCCAGGCGGCCAACTCGTCGGAGCGGGCCTCGACCGTGGCGAGATTGATCTCGGTTCCGGCCAGCGTCGCGCCGCCTTCGCGGCCATGGGTCAGGAAATGGATGGCGTCGACGTCCTGATAGGACTTCAGCACCTCGGTGACCTGCTCGATGCCGTCGCGCGCGGGGTCGAGTTCGACCAGGATGGCGCCCTCGGGGATGGCGGCCTCGACCCGTTCGTGCTCGGGGACCCGCGGATCGACGAACACCAGCACCGCGCCGGGCGCCGCCTCGGGCGCCGGCTCGGCGGCGGGCGGCGGCGCGG
>JADGAL010000483.1 GCA_015232025.1 Alphaproteobacteria bacterium | reverse complement strand
GGGCTGGCCCCGCATCTGCGCCGGCTGCCGCGCCGCGCCTGGGTCGGCGGGGCGCTGGGGCTGGCCCTGCTGGGGTTCGTTCCGGTGCCGCTGACCACGCTGGCCCCCGCCGAGGTGGTGGCCACCGACCCGGTGCCGGTCACCGCGCCGTTCAACGGCGTGGTGGCGGAAGTGGCCGTGCGCTCCTATGCCGAGGTCAAGGCCGGCGACCTGCTGCTGCGCTTCGACGCCGACGAGTTGACCATGCGACGCGACGTCGCCGCCCGCGCCCTCGACGTGGCCGAGGCGGAAATGGCCACGCTGCGCAACCAGGCCTATCTCGATCCGTCGAGCAAGGCCAAGCTGGCGATCCAGGAGAAGCGGGTCGATCTGGCCCGCGACACGCTCGCCCACGCCGAGACCAAGCTGGCCCGCCATCGGGTCATGGCGCCGCGCGACGGGGTGGCGCTGTTCGACGACCGCTTCTCGTGGAAGGGGCGCCCGGTGGCCACCGGCCAGCGCCTGATGACCCTGGCCGCGCCGGAAAGCAAGGAGTTGCGCATCGACTTGGCCCCCGCCGCGATGGTGCCGCTGGCCGTGGGCGCGCGGGTCAAGCTGTTCCTCGACATGGACCCCTCGAACCCGCACGAGGCGCGGCTCACCCGGCTGGGCCACGAGGCGCTGCCGATGCCGGGCGGCGGCCTCGCCTATCGCTTCGTGGGGGCCTTCGCCGATCCCGCCGGGTCGCTGCCGCTTGGCGCGCGGGGCACCGCCCGCCTGCATGGCGAGACGGTCAGCCTGGGCTATTACCTGTTCCGCCGGCCCTTCGCGGCCCTGCGGCAAACGCTGGGGCTTTAGCGTGCTGCCGCCGATCCGCGGCGAATTGCGGCTGGTCGGGCGGTCGCGCGACGTGGCCGGCCATCAGGTGCGGGTGATCTACGACCCGCTGCGCCATTGTTTCTTCGAGATGGGGCCGCTGGCCTTCGAGATGCTGCGCCGCTGGGGCCTGGGCACCGCCGATCGGCTGCTCGCCGAAACCCGCGGCGCGACCAAGGCCGATCTCGCCGCGCTGCTTGACTTCCTCGATCGCAACGAATTGCTCAGCCGGCCGCGCGCCGCTCGGCCGACCACCACGCGGCTGATCCCCTTGTTGATGTCGCTGCTGTTCTTTCGCGTGCCGCTGGTCCGGCCCGACCGCGCCCTGGGGGTGATGGCCGAGGCGCTGTCCTTCCTGTTCGACGCGCGGTTCGTGGCGGTGGTGGCGGCGCTCGGCGTGGCGGGACTGGTGCTGGTCGTCCGTCAGGGAGCGGACTGGAGCGACGCCTTCGCGCGGGCCTTCGATCCCTCGGGGGCCTGGGCGATCGTCGCGGCGGTGATCGGGGCCAAGCTGATCCATGAATTGGGCCACGCGCTGGCCGCCAAACGGCGCGGCTGCCACGTCCCCTCGATGGGCGTGGCCTTCATGCTGGGCGTGCCGCTGCCCTTCACCGACCTCAACGACACCTGGCGGCTCGAACGGGCCGCCGACCGTTTTTCCGTGGCGGCCGGCGGCATGGCGGCCGAGACCATGCTGGCCGCCTTCGCCACATGGGGGTGGCTGCTGCTGCCCGACGGACCGGCGCGGGGCGCCTGCTTCCACCTCGCCTCGGTCGGCTGGTTCGCCACGCTGGTGGTCAACCTCAATCCCTTCCTGCGCTTCGACGGCTATTACATGCTGTCCGACGCGCTGGGCATCCCCAACCTTCAGGAACGCGCCTTCCGCATGGGCCGCTGGGCGTTGCGCCGTCTGGCGCTGGGCTGGCCGGTCCCGCCCGACGAGCCGGGATCGGCGGGCTTGCGGCTGTTCCTGGCCGCCTTCGCCTGGGCCACCTGGGTGGTGCGGGCGATCGTCTTCCTGGGGATCGCGGTGGCCGTCTACCACCTGATGGCCAAGGCCCTGGGCGTGGTGATGATGGCGCTTGAGGTTCTGCTTCTGGTGGTCGGGCCGATGTGGCGCGAGCTGCGCGTCTGGTGGCGCGAACGCGCCGTGTGGGCCGGCCGGCCGCGCGGCTGGGCGGGTCTCGCCCTGCTCGGCGGTCTGGTGGTTTGGCTGGTGGTGCCGCAAAGCTTCGGGCTCGACCTGCCCGCCGTCGCGGGGCCGGCCGCCAGCGTCCGGGTGTTTCCGCCG
>JADGAL010000482.1 GCA_015232025.1 Alphaproteobacteria bacterium | reverse complement strand
CCTTCCTGATCACCAACGCCGAAAGCGCCGCGCTGCATCTCGACCGCTTGCGCGTGCGCGCCGCGGATTTCGATCCCGACACCCGCGACCGCTTCCTGGCCGGGGCGATGCTGCCGGCCGCCTGGGCGATCAAGGCGCAGCGCTTCCGCCGCTGGTACCACGCGGCGGTGCTGGCCTTGTTCGAAGGCGTCGACGTGATCCTCGCCCCGGCGACGCCGTGCGCCGCGCCGTTGATCGGCCAGAAGACCATGGTTCTGGACGGAAACGAGGTGCCGGTGCGGCCCAATCTCGGCCTGTTCACCCAGCCGATCTCGCTGATCGGCCTGCCGGTCGCGGTGGCTCCGGTGTTCGGGCTGGGGCCGCTGCCCTATGGCGTCCAGGTGATCGCCGCCCCCGGACGCGAGGATTTGTGCCTGCGCGTGGCGGCCGAGTTGGAGTAGCGGAATGCGGATCAACATCCCCGAGGTGGTCGCCGAGATGACCGCGCTGTTCGAGCGCTACGAGCGCGCCCTGGTCGGCAACGACTTGGCCACCCTCGACGCGCTGTTCTGGGACAGCCCGTTGGTCCTGCGCTACGGCGCGGGCGAGAACCTCTACGGCATCGACGCGATCCGCGCCTTCCGCAACGCCCGGCCGACCGGCGATCTGGCGCGCGAGCTGTCCCACACCGTCATCACCACCTTCGGCCGCGACTTCGCCACCGCCAACACCGAATACCGGCGCCTCGGCTCGGGGGCCTCGGGCCGCCAAAGCCAAACCTGGGCGCGCCTACCCGACGGCTGGCGCATCGTCGCGGCGCATGTCAGCCTGCTGGGCTGATACGCGGTAAAGCCGAGGGAAAAACGCCGCCCGCATCCTCTCCCCTCGTCTTGGCCAGACGGCGAAGATCAAGGCGCCAAGGGACCGGCGCGGTGCGGATCGCCCCCCTTGGTGTCCTTGGTGTCCTTGGTGTTTCCCCCCGCCTTGTATGCAAATTCACGACGACCAGCCGGCAAGGGTCGATTATTCCGCCAAAAAAATACGCAGTGCATACATTTTGCGCATTTTTTGGGCGGAGCCTCGGAGGCGCCCCCTTGGATTTGGCCGGTTGCGCGTGTGGTACGCGTCTTGCGTCATTCCGCGCATCGATCGCCATCAGACCTGAAGGGGGCACCGCATGTCCGACATCACCCGCATTTCCCGCCGCGCGTTGCTGAAGGGCGCAGCCGTCGGCGCGTTTGGCTTGGCCGCTCCCGGACTGTCGGCCGCCTTCGCCGCCGGCGCGCTGACCGTGGGCTTCGTCTATGTCGGCTCGCGCGACGATTACGGCTACAACCAGGCCCATGCGGCCGGCGCCTCGGCGGTCAAGGCGATGGGGGGCGTCAAGGTCTTGGAAGAGGAGCGGGTGCCCGAGACCATCGAGGTGCAGAAGACGCTGGAAAGCATGATCGCCCTGGATGGCGCCGGTCTGCTGTTTCCGACCTCGTTCGGCTATTACGACCCGCACGTCCTGAAGATGGCGGCCAAGCACAAGAAGACCACCTTCATGCATGCCGGCGGGCTGTGGAGCGAAGGCCACCCCGACAACGCGCACAGCTATTTCGGCTATATCGACGAGCCGCAGCATTTGTCGGGCATCGTCGCCGCCCACGTCACCAAGTCGAAGAAGCTGGGCTTCATCGCCGCCAAGCCGATCCCGCAGGTTCTGCGCAACATCAACGCCTTCGCGCTGGGCGCCCGCTCGGTCGATCCGTCGATCACCGTCCAGGTGGTGTTCACCGGCGACTGGTCGATGCCGGTCAAGGAGGCCGAGGCGACCAACAGCCTGATCGACCAGGGCGTGGACGTGGTGACCTGCCACGTCGATAGCCCCAAGGTGATCGTCACCACCGCCGAGGGTCGCGGCATCTTCACCTGCGGCTATCACGCCAGCCAGGCCTCGCTGGCGCCCAAGGGCTATCTGACCGGCGCCGAGTGGAACTGGGAATCGCTGTATCCGTCCTTCGTCACCAAGGTGCTGGCCGGCGAGACGATCCCGCATATCGTGCGCGGCGGCCTGAAGGCGGGGGTGGTCAAGCGCTCGCCCTACGGCGCGGCGGTGCCCGAGGCGGCGCGCAAGCGGGCCGATGCGGTGTTCGACGCCTTCATGACCAAGGATTACGCGATCTTCA
>JADGAL010000481.1 GCA_015232025.1 Alphaproteobacteria bacterium | reverse complement strand
TGTTCCGCGAGGCGCCGCCGCCCGGCCAGATTCCCACCTGCGCCGAGGCCGGCGTGCTGGGCGCCATGGCCGGCGCCATGGGCTCGCTGCAAGGCATCGAGGTGCTGAAGGAGATCCTGGGCATCGGCGAGTCGCTGCGCGGCGCCCTGATCATCTACGACGCCCTGTCGGCCGCCTTCCGCAAGGTGCGGGTCAAACCCGACCCGGCCTGCCCGCTATGCGGCGAACACCCCACCATCCACGACTTGTCCAGCCACGGGACCACCGCCAATGTCTGCGGTTGACAAGCTTTCGATCGTCGTCTTCTCGGGCGGATTCGAGCGCGTCCACTACGCCCTGGTGATGGCCGCCGCGGCGGTCGCCTCGAACACCCCGGTCACGCTGTTCTTCACCATGGGCGCCGCCCGCGCCCTGCTCTACCCCGATGGCTGGCGCCGCCTGCCCACCGAGGAGCCCGGCCTTAACGCCCAGGCGATGGACGCCGGCTTCGCCTCGCGCGGCGTCGCCACCTTCGAGGAACTGCTGTCGGCCTGCGTGGCGCTTGGCGTCAAGGTGATGGTCTGCGAAATGGGCCTGCGCGCCCTGAACATCGACCAAGCCGACCTGCGCCCCGACGTGCCGGTCCATTCCGGCGGCGTCGTCACCTTCCTGGCCGACGCCTCGCGCGATGGCGGGATGTTGTTCATCTGACTGGAATGCCGATGCCGCCCAGCGGCCCGCCCTATCCGCAATGCGCAAAGGAAGTTTGAGAAACACCAAGGACACCAAGGACACCAAGTGACGGGAACCAGGGCGCGCGATGTCGCCTCCCTCCCAGTGTCTTGGTGTCCTTGGTGTCCTTGGTGTTGAAAACCTCGTGTGGCGTCGAGACCGGCTTTCGCGAGACTGACGAGGTCACACCAACGGCACGAAGGCCACCGGCAGCAGGCGGCGGGTTGACAGCTTGCCGGCCGAATCCTTGTCGATGGTGACCAGCCACTCCACCGTGCCGGGCGGGCCGAGCGGGGCGACCAATCGGCCTTGGGGGGCCAGTTGCTCGAACAGGGGGCGCGGCAGGGGTTCGGCGGCGGCGGCCAGCAGGATGCGGTCGTAGGGGGCGCCGGGCGGCCAGCCCAGCTTGCCGTCGCCCTGGTGGACATGGACGTTGGTGGCGCCCAGCGCGGTCAGGCGGGCCGCCGCCTCGGCGGCGAGGTCGGGGCGCAGTTCGACGGTCTCGACCCGCCCGGCGAGTCGGCCCAGCACCGCCGCCTGATAGCCCGAGCCGGTGCCGATCTCAAGCACCGCGCAGCCCGGTTCGAGATCGAGCAATTCGGTCATCAATGCGACCACGAAGGGCTGCGAGATGGTCTGGCCGCCGCCGATCGGCAACGGCCGGTTCTCATAGGCCGAGGCGCGCAGAGCCGCCGGCACGAACAGATGGCGCGGCACGCTTAGCAGCGCCTCGGCGACCGGCGGCGACAGGGCGTCGCGGCCGGTCTGCCAGGCGGTCGCCGACATTTCGGCCTCGATGACCGCCACCATGGCCTGGGCGAGCCCGGCCGCCTCGTCCTCGATCATCGCGCACCTCCCTTGCCTTTAGGGATGATCGCGGGCGGCCGTGCCATCAAGGGGGTCGCCAATCAGGGAGGCGAAGCGGTGGCCGTCGGCCAGGGCGCGGGCCAGCACCTCCTCGCCGAAGAACGCCTTCTCGATCTCGAAGGTCATGATGGTGTCCGGCGGCACCGCGATCCCGCCCAGCGCGGCCGGGTAGTCGATGTTGCCCCAACCCGGCGGCAAGTGGAGATCGCCCACCCCGAACAGGACCCAATCGGCGCTCGTCGCATGGGCGAGCACCGGCGGGCGGCCGAACGAATCGTGGATGTGCAGATGGGCGGCCAGCGGCGCCAAGGGCGCCAGCGAGCCGCGGAAATCGACCTGCCGCCAATTGGCCGATTGCCAGGCGTGGCTGAAATCGATGGTGGCGCGAATCGCCGGATGGCCGATGGCGGCCACCTGGGCGGCCAGCCGAACCGGATCGATGGCGTAGTTGAGGCGGCTGCCGTCCAGCACCGTCTCGGTGACCGGGGGCATGTTCTCGAGGCACAGGCGCACCCGATGATCGGCCGCGAAGGGCGCCAGACGGGCCAGCGCGGCGCGCTCGACGGCCATCAG
>JADGAL010000480.1 GCA_015232025.1 Alphaproteobacteria bacterium | reverse complement strand
ACAAGGGCGGGGGAATGCGCTTCACACGGGATGATTTCGAAGGCGATGTCGTCGCTTGGCGGCGCTCGGGCGACGTATCGACGCGGGCGCGCGGCGACAACTTCGCCTTCGACGAGCATGTCGGGCCGGATCGGCTGGCGGATTTCGAGAGCTTCGATTTCCAGGCGCCCGGTCTAAAAGGGGCCTGCGGGGAGTATTTTTACAGCTCGGTCGAGGGCGCCGAGCGCACGCACGTCCCCAGCACCTTCGCCTCGATCAACGAACGGGCCTTGCGCTACGAGAACATCGAGGACAATCAGAAGATCGTCCGTCTGGAACGGATTGACGACGCGCTGGGCGCCGCCGGCCACGCGAACGAGCGGGACGCCGCGTTCGAGCGCCTGACCGCCGCCACGGGGTTCCAACGCGACGAGTCGGTGATCCAGCCGATCCTGCGGCAGTTCGAGGCTTACATTGGCGCGCGCCCGGTCTTCGCCTGCTTCCATTGTGAGGTGGCGACTGATCTGAAGGCGCCGGACTGGTTGCCCCGGCTGGTCGCGCGCCTTGGTTTGGGACACCACGTACTTCAGCGCGGCGAGCGCGGCTATTTCGCCCTGATGACCTATACCGTGGGCGAGGTCAGGGAGCAGGCGCGGCACATCGCGCATCCCTTCGCGGTGCCGACCGTGTTGGAATCACGGGGCAGTCCGCATTTTTTCCCGGCGCCATATGGCCGGCGCGAGGGCTATGCCGTCGATCTCGACCACCGCGCCGACCGCGTTTCGATTTGCGAGTTCCTGCATGCGCGCCTATCCTATCGGCCGGCTCATCTCGTGAAGGTCGGGCGACTGGACGGGCCGACGCCGGACCTCGATCTGGCGGCGGTGCGCGATGCCCATCTGCGCCGGGTGCGCGAGCGAGTCGGCCGCCCCGATTTCGGCGCGCCGATGATTGAAGAGGCGATGACTTAGATGGCCGTACCAGCCACCACACCACGGCGGCATCCCTGGCTGGCGGCGCTGGAAGCGGCGCCGCTGGAAGAGATGCGCGCGCTGGTCGGCGGCTATGCCGACATCCCGCCGTTCCAGCGCGCCGAGCCGGCCGACGCGGCGGTGTCATTGCTATTCGGTCTGGGCGAAGACGACCCGGCGTGTCGGGCCTTCGATCGCGGATGCGGCGAGCTGCTGGGCGGGCTGCGCGCCGAACTGCTGGCCGCCGAGGACGACACCCGCCGCCTGCGGCTGATCGCCACCACTTATCGGCTGATCTCGGTCATTCGCCGCACCGTACCGCGTGACACGGTGCGCGATCTGCACCGCCGCTACGCTTGGTGGTTCGGCGCGTTCGAGACGGCGGTGATTGACCGCTCGCTGGATTTGCGACGCGAGTTTTGGCGCCTGATCGCCCTGACCCAGTCGGTGATCGCCAGCGATCCCGAGCCGCGCCGGCTGCTTGGCCTGTGGCTCGGCGTTTGCGCCGAGGCGGGCGAGCGTGGCGCGCTGGGCGAGGGCTATCTCGACACCGGCCTGATCGGCCTGCGCAAGTTGCCGCTCGGCGACCACTCCTCGAACGAGGAGGCGGTCTGCCACGGCCTTGCCCGCTGGGCGGCGCTGCAGCGTCCGACCAAGGATGTCTTCCTGGCCCGTTGGCGCGAAATCGAAAGCCTCTATCCGCGTGGCGGTGATTTCTGGCCGGACCTCCTTCCCTCGGTGATCGGGGCGACCGAAGACGCGGTCGGCCTCTTCCCGGCCGCCGACTGGTGGCGCGAGGAGTGGGAGTTGCCGCCCCGGCCAGTCAAGGGCGCGGTACGTTCGTCTTCCGCGCCCCGCCGATTTGAGCCGCCGCCGCCGGACGAGCGCAAGGAAATTCTGGCGAATATCGGGCAGCCGCTGGCGTCGCTGATGGCGCGTATCGAAAGTCTGATGGGGGAGCATCGCCGCTATGCCGACGCGACCGGCGATGTTTTTTTCGTGGTTCGCACCGCCTGCAATGTCGGGATGCGTCTGCTGGAGAACGGTGCCGATGCCGAGCGCGCTCGACGCGGCGAGTTGGCGGTGACCCTGGCGCGCGCCGCGCTCGACTATGCTCCAACACATGCCCATGCCTGGGCGCTGTGGCGGAATGGCCTCGCCGCCCAGGGCGCGGTGCGCGAGGCCGAACTGGTCGGCTGGGAATCCATCCGCCGCTTTCTCGAAAAC
>JADGAL010000047.1 GCA_015232025.1 Alphaproteobacteria bacterium | reverse complement strand
CCCCTGGGCACCGGCGGCGCCCTGGCCGCCGCCGCCGAGCGACTCGAGCCGGTGTTCGCCCTGGCCAACGGCGATTCGCTGTTCGGCTTCGATCTCGGCCTGCTGACCGCCTTCGAGCCGGCCGGGCCGTGGCTGGGCAAGCTGGCCTTGCGCCGTCTCGAAGACTGCGGGCGCAGCGGGGTGGTCGATCTGGACGGCGACCGCGTCACCGCCTTTCGCGAGCGCGGCGAGGCCGGCCGGCCCGGCGTGGTCAATGGCGGGGTCTACGTCCTGCGCCGCGAGATCCTCGACGCGATGGGGCCGCCGCCCCGCTCGCTGGAGGCCGACGTCTTTCCCGCCCTGGCCGGCCGCGGATTGTTGGCCGGGCGGGTGTTCGACGGCTTCTTCATCGACATCGGCGTGCCCGACGACTACGCCCGCGCCCAAACCCTGGTGCCGGCCTTCCTGCGCGGCTGAAAAGGCTCAACCGGCCGGCGCGCGATTCGGAATCCTCGGCGGGGAAGGTCTGGTTGGCCGGAGCGCGGGCGGCGGCGATGTCCCCGTCATGCAGGGCCTTCACGAAGGCCGCCTCGGCCGGCGAGACGATCTCGGCGGTGGCCCGGTCGCGGCCCGCTTCCCCGGCCGGATCGCCGGCCACGAAACCGAAGCTCGAACGCAGGCGATCCCCGATGCCGTAGACCGTCTGGCGGGTCAGGGAATCGTCCCAGGCGACGCCGAGAAAATCGCGGAGCGTTTCGAGGGTCGTTTCGGCGCGCAAATCCTCGTAGCGCAGGAACAGCACGCGGCCGGGATGGCGTTCGGCGTGGCGCGAGGCGGCGGCCTTGCTCGCCCGTTGCAGGAAGACGTTGAACGAGGCGTAGTCAAGCGGACCCACCGGAACCGGGAGCCCTCCAGTTTTCAGAACCCGCATCTTCGCCGACGCGTGACGGCGAACCGGGTCGCGGTCGAGGTGAATCAGCGCCGCGCCGTCGGTCAGCGGAAAGGTCATCTCGGTGAAGAACGGCATCTTGACGGCGAACCACGGCACCGGGCGGGCGTAGCGCGCCCCGGCCCCCGGCGAGGCGGCCATCATCCCCGCCGCCAGGCCGTTCAGGTGGCAGTCCACGATGGTGGAACCGGGCTCGTAATAATAGGCCGCCTCGAAGCGGGCGGCGTCGAACCGCTCGTAATGCTCGGCCAATCGCGTCGCGCCGGCCTTGCGGCAGCTCTCGGCATGGGCGGACAGACGGGACGGGTCCAGGTAGGCGAGTTCCTTGCACCCGGTCGCCGGAAAGCCGGTCGCGCGGTGGAACGCGTTGACCACGACCTGGAGTTCCCGCGGAAAGGCCAGGATCTCGGGATGCCAGTCCAGGGCGCGCAGCAGCATGGTGGTGCCGGTGCGCGGCGCGCCGCCGATGGTCAGCAAGCGGCGAAACGGCGCGACGGTGGGCGGAGGCGGCGAAGGCGCCACGGCCAGCCGACGCTGCGCCTCGAGCGACGCCCCACGCGAGGCGGCGAGAATGACGATCGGCAGTTTGTCGGCTGGATTGGCCGACCACGCCCGGTGCGACGCGATCAGCCCTTCCTCGACGCGCCCCAATTCGAGCAACGCCGCTCCGGCCAGCCGCAAGGCGAAGGGCTCGCCATCGCATTCCCGGCAAAGCTCGACACACCGTTCGAAGTCCCGATGCGAAAAGCAGGATCGCGCGAGGTCAAGCTTGCCACTCATCGAGAGAGGGTACACCCCGTGCGAGAGCGATATAACCATGCCGTTCGTCATAGAGCATGGCCGAACGGATCTACCGCGACAGGAACCGCTCGCCGCGCGCCACCCGGCCGCGCCAGTAATCCAGCAGATCGGCGATGGTGCGTTCGAAGGGGATTTCGGGACGCCAGCCGGTGTGGTCCATGAATTTGCGGCAATCGGGAACCTGAAGGTCGGCGTCGATCGGGCGCAGGCGGTCGGGGTCGGTCTCGACGCGGATCTCGGCCTTGCGGGGCGAGAGGTCGAGCAGCGCCGCCAAAATCTCGCCGATCGTCAGGGAATGCGAGCCGCCGATATTGTAGACCGCGCCCGGCACCGGATCGACGGTCAGCAGCAGGTGATAGGCCCTGACCGCGTCGCGCACGTCGGCCACCGTGCGCAGGCTGTCGAGATTGCCCACCTTGACCACCGGCTCGGCCAGCCCGTGCTCGATCATGGCGATCTGCTTGGCGAAGGTGCTTTCGGCGAACACGTCGCCCCGCCGCGGGCCGGTGTGGGTGAACATGCGGGTGACCAGCACCTTCATGCCCCAGGCCTCGGCGTAATGCTGGCCCAACAGATCGGTGCCGACCTTCGAGATGGCGTAGGGCGAGGCGGGGTGGAAGCCGCACTCCTCGGCGATTGGCAGCTTGTCTTTCGCCACCCGTCCGAACACCTCGGACGACGAGCAGACGTGGATCATGGCGTCGCGCGCGTCGCGCCGCAGCGCCTCCAGCAGGCGCGCGGTGCCCAGGATGTTGGTGTCGAGCGTATCAAGCGGCGAATCGAAGCTGGTGCGGGGAAAGCTTTGCGCCGCCAAGTGGAACACGTAATCGGGCCGCGCCGCGGCGACGACGTGTTCCAGCGACACCGCGTCGCGCAGATCGCCATAGACCAAGCTGATCCGGTCACGCGCCTCGATGCGCGGGATCAGCGCCTGGAGATTGTCGAGCGGGCTGCGCCAGCGGCACATGCCGACCACCTCCCAATCGGTGTGCGCCAGCAAGTGCTCGGCGAGATGTGAGCCGACCATGCCGGTGATGCCGGTGATCAGGGCGCGCGGTCGGGTCATGGCGGATGCCTCGTCTGGGAAGGGCCGAGCGCGAGGCTATCTTCCCCACCGGCCGGGTTCAACCGCGTTCGAACGACCTGTCGCAACACCGTTCAACCGCGTAGAATCGGATCAGTCGCAAGAGGAGACACGGTTCCGATGCCGGCCAACAAAGCCCTCGCCCTGGCCCAGGCCTATCTGCTGGCCGACCGCCCCGACCTGTGCCTGGAGACATGCGCGCCGTTCGCCGAGCGCGACCATCCGGCGGCGCTGTGGCTGGCCGGGTTGGCGGCCCTCGCGATGGGCGATTTCGAGGCAGCCGATCGCCGGATCGGCCGGCTGCGCGCAATCGATCCCGGCTTCAGCGGCGAGCCGGCCGAGAAGGCCCGCGCCCTCGCGCTGTGCCCTCGGCCCGCCGAGGCCGAGGCGATGCTACGTCGTTCGGACGCCGACGCCGTGCCGACCGGCACGCGCGTGTTCATGGTCGAGAGCTACCACAATCTCGGCAACCTGCTCTCGCTTTTGGACGACCCCGACAACTGCGTCGTCCTGACCAGCGACACCGTGTCCAATCACGGCCTGTTCGGGGATTTCCTTGGCCTGAAGCGGGTCGTCTATTATCCCCGCCTCCTGCTGACCGCCCCGACCAGCCCGCAGGTGCCCTTTGCGCACGACTGGCCGCGCGCCGTCGAGGCGATCGAGCATTTGTCGGCGCGCCTGGACGAGTTGGCGCGCTCCCTGCCCTCGGACTCCACGCTGTACTGGTGGGCGCCGCACGGCGCGATCATCCAGCATCTGATGGTCGGCGCGTTCCGCCGGCTGGGGCGCGAGACGGTGTTTCTCTGGAATCCCTCGTCCAGCCGTTACGAGCGTTGGACGCCCCATCCGCCCGACGCCTTCGGCCGGCCCATGACGGCGGTGCTGGAGCGGCTTTCCGGCATCACCGGCATGGACATGACCGTGGTCGGCTACAACTGGGTGGGGCGCGAGCAAGCCGAGATCAAAAGCGGCGTCGGCCCGCGGCTGGTCGGCCGCGAGATGGTCGCCCCGGCCGCCGACTGGGGCGCCCTGGCGCGCCGCTTCGCCGACCGCATCGCGGCGCTGGCCCCGGATGTGCTCGATCATGAACCCGGCACGGTGCTGCTGATGGGCGACGACTACGCGCTTTATCGCCATGCCGTGCTGGAGCCTTCGGTGCGCGCCTTCAACAACCATCTCCACGACTTGGCCGCCGGGGGGCGGACCTTCCATCTGAAGCCGCACTACAACGGCGCCACCTCCCACTGGATCTGCGACCGGACCGCCGCCCACGCCCTGAAGAGGACGCTGACCGCCAACATCCCGTCCGAGCTGTTGATGCCGTTCTACGACGAGGTCCGCTCGGTCAGCTCGGTGTCGCTGCTGGCCGCCACGACGGCGCGCAAATACTGCCTGATCAAGCTGTTCCAGCCCGATCCCCTGCGCCACGGCGATCTGTGGATGAACGTCAATCTCGACCTGTTCGTCCGCTACGCCGACACGCCGGTCACCTTCGTCGAGCCTTCGCCCGACTGGCCCTGACGCCGGCGCGCGGCGGGGTTCTGCGGGGGGGCCAGCCGTTCGGTTTCCATCAGGCGGGCGACCGCCAAGCTGTGTTCGCCGCGCACCCCAACCTTCGTCTCGGGCAACGGCCGGCGGTCGAGAACGAAGTCGGCGAAGCCGTCCTGGATCTCGATCAGGCGGCGCTCGGGGATGTCGGGATTGCGGATGGTCGGTCGGCCGCGAAACGCGATTTCCGCCGCCATGCCGCGGAAGCCCGGCGCGTCGGACAGCTCGATCAGGCCCAGCTTGGCGGCGACCCGCTGGATGCCGGTGCCGACGTAAGGGCTGGCGAACGAGACGTCGAAGCTGCGCGGCGCGATGCGGCGCAGCAGGCGGATGGTGTCCATGATGTCGGACTCGATCTCGCCGGGGAAGCCGATCATCACGTTGGCGGTGGTGCGGATGCCGTATTCGTGGATCAAGCGGAAGGTGTCGACCAGCCGTTCGTTGCTCAGATTGCGGCGCAGGACGTGGCGGCGGAACCACTCGCCGCCCGCTTCGACGCCCAGGCCGATGCCGTCGCAGCCGGTCGCCGTCAGCATCTCCAAGGTTTCGCGGCGGATGAACTCGGCCGAGGTCGAAATCCAGTAGGGCAGCCCGACCTCGCGCGTCCACAGGGGAACGAACACCCGGGCGTAGTCGGCGAACTGGGCGGGCGACATCAGCAGGAAGTTGTCGTCGCAGAACACCACCCGTTCAAGGCCGTGGCGCTCCTTGTGGATGCGCGCCTCGGCGACGGTGCGTTCGGGACTCTTGCGGCGGAAGAAGCGGCCGGCCGAACTCAGCTCGTTTTGAATGGTCGGGTTGACGCAGTAGGTGCATTGGAACGGACAGCCGCGCGAGCTTTCGAAATAGCCGGTGCGCCACACCCGCCCGTCATAGGGCTTCAGCATGTGGCGCTCATCCCACAGGGTCATGTCGTAGACCGGCAGATCGTTCATGTCGATGAAGGGCCGCAGCGGATTGCCGTGCGGCCGGCCGTCGCGCATGGTCCACAGATTGGCGACGCCTTGGACGTCGCGCCCCTGTTCCAAAAACTCGCAGAACTCGACGATCGCCTCTTCGCCCTCGCCCTGGATCAGATAATCGATGCAGGGATGCTCGATCACCACCATCGGCGCGGCGGTCGGGGTGGGGCCGCCGACCAGCACCGGCAGGGCGGGATCGAACGCCTTGACCATGCGCAGGAAGCGGTCGCCATAGCGGTAATTGTCCTCGATCAGGGTGACGATCACCAGATCGGGTCGGAAGGCGGCCAGCTTGTCGCGGAACAAGGCGCCGACCGCGTCGTCGCTCAGGCCCTCATAGGCGAAGGGCATGGCGACCGGCTTGACCACGCCGGCCTTCTCGCGCAGGTCGTTGTCGGTGTTGGACGAGGCGAAGAAGGTGGTGTCGAACAGATCCAGGGTGTGGCCGGCCCGCCGCAACAGGGTCATCAGGATCACCAGGCCGGTGGGCACCCGATGGTAGCCGTAGGAATTGGGATAAAGGGCGAGAATTCTCATCGGCCGTCTCCTATGCGCCGGGCCTCGTCAGACCGGCCGGAACCCCCGGAAGGCGGCGTTCCTCTCCCGGTATAGTCGGGTGACCTCGTCCAGTCCCGCCTTCAGCCGCTTGTCATGGTAGTTGGTCAACAGCCGGCGGTTGGCGTCCTCCAACGCCTCGTAGAAGGCGTCGTCGCCCAGTTCCGTGAAGTTGACGGTCAGCAGATCGGAATTGGTGTGCTTGCGTTCGTAGAAGTCGGCGCAATCCTCGATCAGGCCCATGCGGACGGCGTGCTCGTAAAGGGGCGAGCCGGGATAGGGGGTCACCGGGCGGATGGTCCGCAACTCGGCGCCGTCGTCGTGGGCGATCAGGAATTCGACCGCCTTGTCCAGCGTCTCGCGATTGTCGCCGATATTGCCCCAGATCATGTTCAGGCCGGGGCTGATCCCGGCCGCCAGGGTGTTGGCGATCGCCGGTTCGATCTGCTCGACGCGGGCCGCCTTGCGCATGTTCTTCAGCACCCCGTTGTCGACCGATTCGATGCCGTAATTGATGAAGACGCAGCCGGCCCGCTTCATCAAGGCCAGCACCTCGGGCACCGCGTAGTTGATCCGGCCGTTGCACCACCAGCGGAACCGCACGTCGCGCTCGAGAACCCGTTCGCAGAACGCCATGGTGCGTTCCTTCGAGGTCATCAGCAACTCGTCGAGGAAATTGATGAAGGTGATGCCCCATCGCTTTCGCAGATACTCGATCTCGTCCAGGATGGAGTCGTGCGAGCGGGCGCGGTGGCCGGTGTCCATGCGATAGCAGAAGGTGCAGGTGAAGGTGCAGCCCCGCCCCGACAGTACGGTCATCACGAAGTCGGTGCGGCTGGCGCCGGGAATGGCCTGAAGCCGGTAATACTCCATCGGGAACATGTCCCAGGCCGGCAAGGGAATGCTGTCCATGTCGGCGATCAGCGGCCGGCGCGGATTGACGCGGATCTCCGGCCCGTCGCGCCAGGCCAGACCCTCGACATCCTCGAAGCGGCGCTCCTTCTCGATGGCCCGCATCAGGTCGACCACCGTCAACTCGCCTTCGCCCATCACTACCGCGTCGGCGCCGGTCTTGTTTAGGAAATAGCGCACGTCGGCGGTCGGCCCGTGGCCTCCCAGCATGTAGAAGGGACGCTTCCTCGCCCGCTCGATGGCGCGCGACAGCCCCAGCAGTTTGCGATACTGCCAGTAGCCGGCGATCACGCCGATGCCGACTACGTCCCAGCCGCCCTCGTCCAGAACGGTGGTCAGCATCTCGTCGGGATGGTGGTGGACGTCTTGTTGCCAGATCTCGACGTGATGCCCGGCGGCGCGCAACGCGGCCGCGATATAGGCGGTGCCCATCGGGAACATGTGGATCTGCGAACCGTTGTCGTAGACCACCAGAAGAACGCGCAGGGCCATCGTCTTCCTTCCTCGCTAGCGGAACCGATAGGCGGTCGGGCCGTCGCCGCCGCCGGGGGCGGGGGCGGCGTCCCAGGCGCGGATCTGGCCGGCGATGTCGATCCCCACCTCCTCGCCCCAGGCGGCCAGCAGGCGGCGATAGACCGGGCCCGGCCGGCCGTCGCCGATCGGTACGCCGTCCAGCGACACCATCGGCAGGATGCAATAGGGGGTGGCCACCAAAAACGCCTCGCAGGCGGTGTGGACGTCGTAGGGCGTCAGGTTGCGCTCGTCGACCGGGATGCCCAGGCGGGGCGCCAACTCCTCCATCACGAAGGCGCGCGAGATGCCGCGCAGGATGTTGCGGCCCTCGGGGCTTATGATGCGGCCCTTGCGCACCACCAGCACGTTGTCGCCGGTGCTCTCGGCGACGAAGCCGTCGGGGTCGAGCAGGATGGCGCGGTTGTCGGCGCCGGTGTGGTTGCCGACCTGGATGTTGGCCATCAGGTAATGGACCCGACTGCGGTTCTTGACCTTGGGGTCCAGCAACTCGGCCGGGATGGCGCGCTGCGAGGGGATGATGCCGTTGACGCCGCGCTCGTAAAGCTCGGCCATGCCGGCCACCGTCCAGCGCAGCGGGAAATCGGCGATGATGACGTTGGGACCGGCCGGCGCGTCGACCCGGCCGCGATAGATGCCCAGCAGGCCGCGCGAGACGTCGATCATCACCCGATGCTCGTCGTCGGCTTGCATCGCGCCGCCGTTGCGCTCGACGGTGTCCAGCACCGCGCGTTCCAACTCGTCGATGGTCATGGTCAGCGGGACGCGCAGCATCTTGACGCCGGCCATCAGCCGCTCCAGGTGCTCGCGCAGCTTGAACTGGCGCCCGCCGAACGAGCGCGTCATCTCGAACACCATGTCGCCGAACATCAAGGACGAGTCGTAAATCGACAGCCTCGCCTCGCGCTCGGGGACGAATTCGCCGTTGAACCAGACGACCCGATCTTGCATCCGTGTCTCCATCACGCCAGGGCCTCGCCCCAGGTTTCCAGATATTCCTTGGACAGCGCGGCCAGCGCGCGGTCGCCCTCGGGCGTCAACGCCTCGGCGCGGGCGATGTCGGGCCAGCGCTCCTCGGGGAAGCGCAGATAAAGGGCGAAGGTGCGCGCCTTGCCGGCGATCAGGTCGGCCGGAAAGTCCGGCATGTCGAGCACCGAATAGTCGTTGTTGGTGGGCGCCAGCAGATCGGGGTCTTTCAGCCAGCCCCGCTCCAGCGCCATCTCGCGCAGCGGCGTGCCCATGAACGGCGTGAAGATCGAGATGCCGGCGTTGTCGGGCGCCATCGCCCGGTTCAGCCGCACGGTGTCCCAATGCAGTTCGGGGGTCTCGCCGGGGAAGCCCACGATGTTGTTGCAGCTCGACTGGATGCCGTACTTCTTCAACAGCCGCACCTTCTCGATCGCCGCGTCGTTGCGGTAGTGGCGGCGGATCGCCTCTTTGCGGAAGCGCTCGTTGCCGTGCTCGACGCCCAGGACGACGCGGGTCAGGCCGACCTCGGACAGGCGGGCCAGCTTGTATTCGTCCAGCGAGGTGGGATAGGACTGGACGAAGAACGGGATGCGATATTGCTTGTAGAACTCGCAGAAGGTGTCGATCTGCGCTTTCGAGTACAGAAAGAAATTGTCCGCCCAGAAGAACAGGTATTCGGCGCGGCACTCCTCGGCGAAATAGGCGATGTCCTCGAACACCCGGTCCAGAGACTTCTGGCGCAGGTAACGCTGGCCGGTCTCCTCGCGGTACATGTCGTCTTGCAAAGGCGAGTTGCAGAAGGTGCAGCGGAACGAGCAGCCGCGATGCGTCTCGACCGGGAACATGCGGTAAATGCGCCCCGCCATCGGGCGATAGCAGCGGCTGTCGTCCCAGGGCGCGAAGCTGAAGCGGGGGTTCTTGTCCAAATCGACCGGACGGGCGCGCGGCGTCTTGAGGATGGTCCCATCGGGGCCGCGCCACCACAGATTGGGCAGATCGTCGAAGGGCAGCCCGGCCTTCAGGCGCTCGGCCAGCGGAACGATGATCTCCTCGCCCTCGCCGACGCACAGCACGTCGATCTCGGGGAAGCGGATGGCGACCTCGGGGGCGAAGGTGGCGAACACGCCGCCCAGGACGTGCGGCAGGCCGAAGTCGCGCAGGGCGGCCAGCATGGTGCGGGCGAAACCGGCGGTGCTTTCCAGCGCCGACATCATCACCACGTCGGGGGCGAACTCCGCCACCTCGGCGCGCAGATCGGCCAGCAGGGTGTCCATGCCGGTCTTGACGGTGCGGTTGGCGAAGGCCCCGGCCTCGACCGGCTTCACCGACAAGGTGCCCTGGCTGACCTTGTCGGGATTGGTGAAGCTGTCCGACACGTCGTAGAACGTCGTGTCGAAATAACGCATCTCGATGCCGTGGCGCTCGAAGATGGCGTGGAACAACGACACCACCGGCGGCAGCAGCGACATGGTGCGCGGATTGGGGTTGATGTACAGGACGCGGGTCATGGGCATGTCTCCGCCGCCGGCAGCGTGACGTAGGAGCGCGCCTTGCCGGTGCGCCGCTCGCCCAATTCGCCGCTGGCATCGTGCCAGCGGATGATGTCGGTGATGTGGAATTGCGGGTCGACCGGCCACAGCGCCCGCCACAGCGCGCTCATATAGGCGTATTCGTCGGCGGTGTTGACGTCCAGCACCAGGTCGGGACGGCTGAACGCGGCGGGGCAGGGCACGGTGCCCACCGTGAAGCGGTCGGGCGCCAGCGGGATTTGCTTGCCGTAGTCGAAGAAGTTGAGGTTCAGATGCTCGCGGCGCATCGGGTCGGTCTCGGTGCGCCAGACCTCTTCCAGCGTGGCGATCGGCATCGCCTCGGCGCCGATGCCGTCGGGATAGCCGTTGCCCAGGATCGGCACGATGGTCGATGAGAACGACACGTCGGCGCCGCGCTGATAGACCGCCAGACGGTCGATCTCGGCCGGCTCGGCGACCGGATTGTCGGCCGGCAGGCGCACCACGATTCCGGCCCGATGCGCGACGGCGGCTTGCCACAGGCGGTCGATCAGGTCGTTCTCGGCGCCCCTGTAGACGGCGAGGTCGAAGCCGCGCGCCAGCTCGACCAGACAATCGTCGTCGGGGCGGGTGGTGGTGGCGAAGACGATCTCGTCGATCACCCGGCAGCGGGTCACCCGCTCGAAGATGCGCGCCAGCATCGGCGCCCCGGCCAGATCGAGCATCGCCTTGCCGGGCAGCCGGGTCGAGGCCATGCGGGCGTTGACGATCAGGACGGTGCGGTCACATGCGGGCATACAGGGCCTCGATCCGTTCGGGAGTGAGCACGGCGCGCCAGTCCTCGCCCAGGGCGTTGACCAGCGGGCGTTCCATGCGCAACGCCATGGCGACCATGCGCGCGATGGCCGGCCGGTCCATTCCGCGGGTCACGCCGCGCGGCAGGACGATGGCGTGGCGCGCCATCATGCGGCGGAAGGTCTCGACATGGGCGCCGTAGAACGCGTCCAGCGCGTCGAAGGCGATGCAATTGGCGAGGCCGTGGCGCAGGCCCAATTCCAGGCTCAGGCCATAGGACAGGGCGTGCGCCACGCCGACCTCGGAATTGACGATCGAGCAGCCGCCCATATACGAGGCGACCATCAGGTCGTCGTCGCTCCCCTCGCCCAGGAACACCGCCTCGCACAGCTCCAGGGCCTTGCCGGCATGGGCGTGGGCCAGCGGGCTGGCCATCGTGCCGGTGACCGCCTCGACGCAGTGGATGAAGCAGTCCATGCCGCTGTGGAAGCGCTGATCGGCGGGCACGCCGGCCAGCAGCTCGGGGTCGAGCAGGATGGCGTCGAACATGCTGTGGTCGCTGTTGATGCCGAATTTGCGGTCGCCCGAGAAGAACACGGCGGTGCGGCTGGCCTCGGCGCCCGAGCCGGCGAGGCTGGGCACCCCCAGCTTGAACACCGCCGGATGGGGAACCAGGTCCCAGCCCTGATAATCGCTGGCCGAGCCGGGATTGGTCAGCATCACCGAGACGCCCTTGGCGACATCCATCGCCGCGCCGCCGCCCAGCCCCAGGATGGCGGACGGTCCCTCGGCGCGGGCGGCCCGCACCAGGGCGGCCATGGCATCGACCTGATCGGTCGAGGGCTCGTGCGCCGCGTCGAACCAGAACACCTCGACATCGTGGGCGGCCAGCCGGGCGGGGATCGGCCCCTCGCGGTGAACGGCGTCGACCACGCAGGCCGTCCAGCCTTGGGCCGGCAGCAACTCGCCCAGCCGGTCCAGCGCGCCGCGACCGAACAGGATGCGGGGAACCTGCTTGAACAGGCGGAAGGCGGTCGGGGTAGTCACAGGTGCTTCTCCAACCGTTCGAGGGCGATCCAGAAGCCTTCGCCGCCGTTCTTGTGGCCCTGCCAAATCTCGGGGATGAACGACACGCCGGGGGCGAAGCGGGCCAGGGCGCGGCCCATGGCGGCCAGGGCGATCTCGCCTTCGCCGATCTGCAAGCCCTCGCCATCGACGCCGCGCGCGTCGGCGACGTGCAGATGGCCGGAATGCGGGCCGACCTTGGCCAGGAACTCGTCGAACGACCACTTCAGATGCGTGCAGGCCAGCTTGGAATGCGACGTGTCCAGGCAGACGCGGAAGCCGTGCTTGGCGCAGAAGGCGGCGGTCTCGTCGGGGTCGAGGAACAGGTTCTGATAACGCTGCCCGCCGAAATGCCAGGGGAAGGGCGGCATGGTCTGGGGCAGGATCTCGACGCCGTCCAGGTCCATCCCGGCTAGGCTGCCCAGCACCATGCGGTAGCGCTCGGCGCGCTCGGATTCGGGCAGCGGGCGATCCTGGGTGAAGCCGCCGACATTGACCACGATGCGCGGCCGCTCGGCGCGCCGGAACAAAGGCCGCAGGCGGCGGGTCAGATCGACCACGCGGGCCAGTTCGGCGATCGAATGGCGGCGATAGTCCCGATCCAGCGAACACAGATCCAGCACATGGTCGCCCGCGAACAGCTCGGGCGCGTGGACCACCAGATCGAGATCGAGCGGCCGTTCCAGCCAGCGGCCGAAATCGGCCTCCAGATCCTTGTAGGAGAGATGGAATTCCAGGAAATCGAGATTGGTCTTGGGCGCCAACTCGGCGACGTCGTGCCAGCGCACCGGAATGCCGAAGGGACGCTGGAAGTGATAGGGGCGGCTGGCCACCGTCGTCTCGACCACGTCGCTTTCAAACAGCACCGCGCCGGCCGCCAGATCGCGGCGCGCCGCCTTGCCCACCACGTCGCGCTTGCGGTAGGGGGCGAGCCCGATGCCGGGGCTGCGGATTTCGATCATCGCCTCGGTGATGGTCTGGCCGGCCGCCAGATCGCGGTTGACGGTCAGGCTTTTGCCCAGCGTCTCGCGGTTGATCGCCTCGCCCTGGCTGATCGTCCGCTCGGTGGCGCCAAGCGCCATTTCGACTTGGCGGATGGCGGTCACCATCTCGGCGAACTCGCCGGGCAGCAGGCTGACCCGGTGGTCGTTGCCGCGCTGCCCGCGATCCAGCGTGAAGTGCTTCTCGATCACCGAGGCGCCCAGCGTCGCCGCCGCCACCACCACCGCGATGCCGCGGTCGTGGCTGGAATAGCCGACCGGGCAATCGCCGATCGCCTTCAGCTTGCGCATGAACAGCAAGTTGACGTCCTTGAACGGCGCCGGATAGGTCGAGTTGCAGTGCAGGAGCACGAACTGCGCCCCGGCGTCGCGCAGCAGATCGACGGAATCCCGGATTTCGCGCTCGGTCGACATGCCGGTCGAGCAGATCAGCGGCTTGCCGGTGCGCGCCAGGGCCTTCAAGAAGTCGTGATTTACGAAATCCGCCGAGGCGACCTTGTAGGCGGCCAGACCGTAGCCCTCCAAAACCTCCAGGCTGGCCTCGTCCCAGGGCGTGCACAGCGGCGTGACGCCGCGCGCCGTGCAATGGTCGAACACGCGCAGCAGGTCGGGGATGGGCAACTGGTTCTCGGCCAGCAGGTCCAGCGTGTATTGGGTGCCCAGATCCTGGCGGGCGTCGTCGGGATCGCCCGCGTTGCGGTACAACGTGGCGAGGTCGCGAAGCTGGAATTTGACGCAATCGGCCCCTGCGGCGGCGGCCTCGTCGACCATGCGCAGCGCGGTCTCGACGCTGCCGTTGTGGTTGTTGCCGATCTCGGCCACCACCAGCGCCGGATGGCCTTCGCCGACCCCGTGACGGCCGATCTGCAAGACGCCCTTGCGTCGGCGCGCCACCGCGACGCAGCGTTCCTGAAGGTCGACCAGCGGCACCGCCTCGACGCGCGCCGAGAACAGCGAGCGGATGCGGTCGACGCCGTCGGTGACGGCGGCATGGGTGAAATCCCGGTTCATGACGTCGCGGACGGGACGTTCCAGGTCGACATGCGGGGTGGCGATCGCCCAGCGGCGCACGTCGCCATCGGTCAGCACGCCGGTCAGGTGACCGCCGGTGTCGACGCAGAACACCATGCCTTCGCGATTTCGGTCGATCTTGACCAGGGTGGCGCGGACCGACTCTTC
Organism: Alphaproteobacteria bacterium; assembly: GCA_015232025.1. GTDB lineage: Bacteria > Pseudomonadota > Alphaproteobacteria > Rhodospirillales > Magnetospirillaceae > JADFZP01. The sequence goes on along the minus strand of JADGAL010000047.1, from coordinate 1,713 downwards.
GTCCAGGACGAGATACGACTCGATGTTTTTATCAATGATCATGCCGTTCTAGCCTTGATCGACGCCGGGCATTCTGTCGCGACGTTCCTTACATGCTATTACTTTCTCGGAAATAGGTACAGAACCAATGGACCGGGGGTTTTCAGGCGTGCCGGGCGGCCCGCACGATGATCCGCGACAGCCGCTGCATCAGCTTGACCAAGCCATTGACGTCGCCGCCATAGCGGTCCAGCCCGTCGAGCAGGGCCTGGCGTTCCGAGGGCGGCAGGAAGAATTCGACGGCCACGCCGTGTTGCCGCCGGTGATCGTCCAGCGTGGCGTCGGGCGCGTCCATCCACGCCACCACGTCATGGCCCAGCCGCGTCACGTGGTCGGGCCGCGCCGCGTCGAGCAGTCCGCCGCCCAGTCCCAGGCAATAGGCGCGGACATCGTCCAATTGGCCGGGCGCCGCGCGCTCGCCCAGCACGCGGGCGGCGCAGCCGAACAGGTGGTCCAGCCATTCGGTCAGCGGCCCGGCCAGCATCAGGACGCGGTGGCGGAACAGCACGTTGCCGCCCCGCTCGCCGGCCACCACGGCGTCGTAGTCGCGGGTAAGGTCGAAGATCAGCGCCGCCTCGTCGTCCCACAGCTCGGAACGGGTCTCGGCGACGAAGGATTCGAGCACCGCGCGGGCCGCCGCCGGCAACGCGTCCAGCGTCTCGAAGGCCAGCATCACGAGGTCGGAGACCTTGGCGCCGCGCTCGGCGATCAGGCGGCGCAGCGGCCGCACATAGGGCATGTTGAAGGCCTGGTCGACCACGAACACCAAGCTGCGCAGGCGGACGTAATCCTCGAACGCCAGATCGCGGGTGGCGACCACCACCTGCTCGATGTCGAACACCGTCTCGCCGTCCAGCCGGCTGAAATCCAGCGGCACCAGACGGTGCTTGACCACGAAGCCGTGCTCTTGGCGGAAGGCGGGATCGTCGCGGTAGGCGGTGCCGTAATTGGCCTGCAAGGTGTGGCAGACCACCGAATCCACCTCGCTGTCGAGGATCTTGCGCAAGCCTGTCACGAAGCCCGCGAAGGTCTCGCCGGGCAGCGGCGCGATGAATTCGCAGGTCTGCGGATGATGCGAGCGGGCCATCTGGCGGGCGACCGCCTCGAAGTCGGCCAGGCTGATATTGGCGCGCCGGATGTTGGCCAGCACGCCGTCGTCCATGCTTTGCACCGACATGAACGAGACCATCGAGCGGCCCAGCACGTCGGCGATCTCGATCACCCGCTTCTTGGCGTTCTTCGCCGAGGTGGCCAGCACGTTGACCGGCCAGCCGTGGCGTGCACCCAACTCGGCCATCCGCCGCGCCAATTCGACATCGCGCGGCAGCAGGCCGAAATTGCTGTCGCACAGCACCAGTTGGGCGATGCCGTGGCGCTCGGCCCGCTGGGCGATGTAGTCGAGATCGGCCAGGGCGCGCTCGTCGGACAGCAGCCGCACCTTGTCGAAATAGGAATCGCCCGTGTTGCAGTAATTGCAGGAGTAGGGGCAGCCGCGCGAAAATTCGAGAAGCGGCGTGAAGCGCAGCGGGAAGAAGCGGTCCAGCATGCCGTCCAGCCAGGGCGACGGCACGTCGTCGAGGCTGGTCAGACGCGGCGCCGCGCCGCCCGCCACCAGCCGCCCGGCCGGGTCGAGGAAGTCGCAGCCGGCTCGGCGCCCGGCCTTCAGCGCCGCCG
>JADGAL010000479.1 GCA_015232025.1 Alphaproteobacteria bacterium | reverse complement strand
GAACAGCCGGCCGAGCGGAACTAGACATACGATAACCCTCCCTCGCAGAAGGGACGCGACCCGTTGGGGGGGCGTGGCCCGCCATGCTTATAGGTGGGCGCCGCGCGATTGGCAACGACCAAAGGTGTGCAAGCCGCGATAAGAGCCACCATGTCGGCGGACGCGACGTCATGTCGACCACGACGAGATTCCCGCCTTCCGCAATTCGCCGAATGCATTTATTTTGGCGCCGGGTCCGGGCTTTCGCCGAATCCGATGTCGCTCGGGGGGGGGGGTGATGGGAAGGCAAGGCAACCGGCCGGACAGACGCATAGCGCGCCACGGCACATATACCGAAGAGACCCTGAAGAAACTCGCCGCGCGTATCCGCTACGTCGGCAGTGGCGTTCACAAGCTGTCGCCGGGCGACTATGATTTCACGCCGCCGTGCGATCCACGGCCTTCGAAAGATGTTTGCGATGATGTTCGCAAAGTGCCGAAGGCCGAGGCGGCCCGGCTTTTCCGTCGCGGCATCGAATTGGGTATGGTAAGTTTCTTTACCATGGATGGGGTTCCGAAATATGTCTGGTCGGTGGACGAGGATGACAATGTCTATGAGGCCAAGACCAAAAAGGAACGGGAAGTCGAATATCACGGCTACCGTATCAGCGACGAAGTGGACATGTGCCGGGAAGTCCTGAAGGAATGGGGGCGGCGGTGTCCGAAGCACTCCAGATAAGCCTGACGCCGGAGCGCCTTGACGAAGGTTCCGCCGAAGAGAGGGCCGCGTTCGGGCTGCTGTGCATCCAGGCCAATGGCGCCGCGCTCACCGAAGGGTTCGACCACTTTATCATGAACTACCGGCGCGGCCCGCTGGTTTCGGGGTACCACGCCGCGGAATGGCTGGCCTGGAACTGGTGGCGGTTGCGTTGGGAACCCCGGTCCCGGTCACCGGATTGGTGGCGCGCCCACAAGATGACGGCGATCGGCGAGGGCTATGTTTGGCCCAACCTGACCATCTTTTCCGATGGCCTGAGGACGGCGCTGTTGGCCGCGCCCTCGTCACGCCCCGACGCCAAACCTTTTCGCTATACGGGAGCGAATCCCCGCGTCGTTCCGTCGACGGTCTTCGAACAGGCCGTCGACTCCTTCGTTCCTCAAATCCTGGCACGACTGAGGGACGCCGGGATCGAGGAATCGAACCTGCACACCCTATGGAACAATGTCCTTGACGAGCGTCGCGACCCGACGGTCGCCCTGCGCCGTAAATTCGAGGCCCTGCTGGGGGTTGAGCCCGACGAGGCGGACACGGTGGTCGACCAGTTGATACGGGACGCCCAGGCGCTGGGACAGGATGCCATGGGCGAGGTTGCCGCCGATACCGACCTGGGGCGCACCGTCTCGACCGCATCGGATTTTCGCGCCATCGCCGAGCGGGAGGGCTATGACAGCCGATCGGGGGACATGGTCCGCCTGGAAGGCGACCACCCGCACCAGAGCGGCCCGGAAACGCCGGCATGGTTGGCGGGAACACGAGCCGCCAAAGCCCTGCGGCAACAGGAGGGGCTGGGCGACGGGTCCATCGAGAACGACCGGCTGGCACGGATGGTCGGCGTTCAAACCAGCGCCCTCGGCCGCGATGGCCGCACCGCCGACATGTCGTTCATTTTGGATGAAGGCCCCCGCCATCCGAGCCGGATCGTCCTGCGCTCCAAGTGGGATACTGGTCGGCGCTTCGAACTGGCGCGCCTGCTGGGCGACCGACTGATGACGGCGGCCGGCCAGGGGCTCTTCCCGGCCACCCGGTCGCACACCTTCCGCCAGAAGGCTCAGCGGGCGTTCGCGGCGGAGTTCCTCGCTCCGTTCGACGAGGTGAACGCCAGGCTGGATGGCGACTTCTCCGAGGAAAGTCGGCAGGACGTGGCCGGCCAGTTCGGCGTTTCCGAACTGGCGATCCGTACCCTGCTGGTCAATCACCGCCGGCTGGAGCGCGACGAGTTGGACGAGGATTTCGACGTCGCGGCGGCATAGCTCACAAATCCCAGAAAAACGGCGCGGCCAGCGTGAAGGTCAGCCACAACAATAAGGTGAGCGGCAGGCCCGAGCGAACGAAGTCGACGAAGCGGTAGTGCCCCGGTCCCATCACCAGCAGGTTGGTCTGATAGCCGACCGGCGTCGCGAACGAGCAGTTCGAGGCGAGC
>JADGAL010000478.1 GCA_015232025.1 Alphaproteobacteria bacterium | reverse complement strand
GCTGGACGGCCCGGGGCGGGGCGGCCTGCCTGAGCTACCGCCTGCGCTTCGAACCCGGCTTCGCCTTTCGCCGCGGCGGCAAGCTGCCCGGGCTGTTCGGCGGTGACGCGCCCACCGGCTGCGCCGCCGCCGAGGGACGGCCGGGCTTCTCGGCCCGGTTGATGTGGCGCGAGGGCGGGGCGGGGGAACTCTACCTCTACGCCCCCGGCCGCGACTCCCGCTGCGGCGAGAGCGTGGCGCGCGGCGCCTGGACCTTCGTCCCCGGCCGCTGGACCCGCGTGGTTCAGGAGGCGCGGCCGGAAGAGGGCCTGCTGCGCCTGTGGATCGACGGCGACCAGGTCGCCGCCCTGGCCCGTCCGCTGGGCGGAGACGGCCGGCTGGGGCTGCTGCTGCACGCCTTTTTCGGCGGTTCCGGCGAGTCCTGGGCCTCGCCGCGCGACCAGTGGCTGGAGATCGACGACGTCGGCCTGTGGGTTCAGTAGCCGACGCCGGTGCCCACCAGCAGCCCGCCGACCTGGGCGACACCGCTGTACCAGGCGACTCCCACCACGAGCAGGACGAAGGCGAGCGCCGTGTAGAGGGCCGAACTGAGCACGCCCCAAGGGCTGGTCCCAACGGCGTCGCCGCCGGTCCGCTGGCGCGTCCAGTGCTGGATGTGCAGATGAAAACCGACCACCACCTTCACCGCCGAGCCCACCACCTGGCTGTAGTACAGCAGCAGCGGATACATCGGATGCAGCCGCCCCGTCGCCGAGGACAGCAGGACGGCGTACAAAACCCGGGTCGACAACACCCAGAAGGCGTAGATCTGGATGAAGACCGGGGTGTGCAGCAGGGTCGCCAGCAGGGCGAAGGTGGGGCCGGTCAGGGTGGTCCAGACCGACAGCCTCTGGTCGATCAGGCAGGCCCACAGGAACCAGCCGCAGCGCCGCGGTCCCAGGGCCAGGGCGCGCCCGTTGTTGCGCATCATGTTGCCGTACCAGCGGGTCATCAGCGCCGTCGTGGCCCGCGCGAAGCCGCCGGCCGGCAGGTCCTCGACCGGATGAACCACCACGTCGGGCAGATAGAGCATCTGCCGCCCGGCGGCCAGGGTGACGAACCAGGTGCTCTTGTCGTCGCCGGTCACCATGCGGATTCGGCCCAGGCGCCGGTGGCGCACGAAGTCGCTCTCGACCGACAGGATGAAGTCGGGGCGCATCGCCAGATCGACCCGGAACACCGAAAAGCGGCCGGTCAGCACCAGCAGCTTGCGGGACAGCGACAGCGAGCACATCAGCGAATGCCGCATCGCCATGCGAAGCCGGTACCATTCCCGCACCAGCACGCCGTCCCGCACCAGCGGCCGGTTGTCGGTGGTCACCGCGCCGATGGCGCGATCGGCGCCCAGGACGCGGCAGGTCCGCGCCAGGCTGTCGCGTCCGAGCAGGGTGTCTCCGTCCATCAGCACAAGCTGGGCGTCGGGTGGCGGGCTGTCGGCCTGGATGCGCTTCAGGGCCGCCGCCATGGCGCTGCGCTTGCCCTTGCCGTCCTGGGGCAGCAGGACGATGCGGGTGCCGGACGGCGTCGGCCGGCGGCGCATCACCGCCTCAAGCACCGCGCCGTCGGCGGGATCGGTGATGCAGGCGACGATCATCGCCGGCACGCCGGCGGCGGCGACCTCGTCCAGCAGGCGTTCGTAGACCGCAGCGTTCAGCCGCGCCTCCATGCGGTAGCTGGTGATCAGCACATAGAGGGCCGGGGGCATGATCGCGGCCTGGTCGGCCGCCCGGCGGCGGCGGGGCCAGGCCCGGCGCTGATAGATCAGCGAGCGGATCAGGTGCATCGCGCCCCAGGAATAGCGCCAGATTCCCATCACCCCCATGATCAGCAGGAAGGCGTCGTTGCCCGGGATGAAGATCTGATCGGGCAGCGTTCCCGCCAGCAGCAGCAGCACGCCGGCATAGCCGAACCAGCCCAGCAGATGCCCCCCGAGGGGCGAGGCGCCCAGATAGCCGGCGAGGCGGCGGTCGGCCACGACGTCGGTCATCGGAACCAGTCCAGTCCGGTGGTCTTGTGCAGCAGAACGGCCGGCGAGACACGGAAGCTGACCAAGGCCGGCTGGCCGACCGCCGGGGGCGGGCCGTCGCCCGCCGGCAGGCCGATGGTGACCAGGGCGAAGCGGCCGATCACCCGGGCGGGGTCG
>JADGAL010000477.1:1659-2201 GCA_015232025.1 Alphaproteobacteria bacterium | reverse complement strand
GTTTCTTCAGCGCCAGTCACCTGAGCCGGGCATTCCGCGGCCATTTCGGCCTGACCCCCAACGAGGTTCGCGAGGCCGCCCGCGCCGCCGCGGCCCTGCCGAAACCGCGCGAGGCGTGTCCGGACATCGAGACGATGTGGAACTGGGCCTACAGCCTGGGACGGCGGTCCTGAATAATTGAGACGCTGGGGCAAGCGCACGACGCGCGAACGGGTTATACAAGAGTTGGCCGACAGAAACGTCGGACGAATCCTCAAGAATGGAGGCGAGCCAGGGGCGCGGCAGGACCAGGGTCAGCACCTCGGCATCGGTGCTGACGCCCGTGGTTTCGTAGCCCAGGTTGACCGCGAAGACGCCACCCGGCCTTTCGATGTATTCGGTGTCACCACAACAGACGATGTTGCCGCCACGCAGGAAAACCTGCACGAGCAGATGATCGGCGTCGTCGTGCTGGCGGCGCCACCGCGCGTCCCGCAGAAAAACCTGGCGAGGAAAGGTCGTGTCGATGAGAAGAGTATCGCCCAGGGTGTACTGGACACAAG
>JADGAL010000477.1:0-1650 GCA_015232025.1 Alphaproteobacteria bacterium | reverse complement strand
GAAATGGGCCGGCGGCGGCTATCCCGCCGGCCTGGCCGGCGAGGACATCCCGGTCAACGCCCGCATCTTCGCCATCGCCGACGTGTTCGACGCGCTGACCTCGGAACGGCCGTACAAACGCCTCTTCGGCGCCGTTCACGCCCAGCCCGAGTCGGGCCGATGGAAGTCTTCCCCTCATTCTCGAACTTTCTGCCGATGAATGCGGATCACGGGCTCGCAAGCCCCCAGTCGGAGTAAGGGTAACCGGTTTCTCGACGGATCGGAATCATTATCGGGGAAATGGGTAGGAATATTCTCGCATCACCCGGCGTGGCCGCCCAGGCCGCCGGCTGAACCGCGCTTCGCCTGAAACGGGTGGACATCCGCTCGGGGTGATCGGTTGGTCTTGCGCTTCGCGCGCGTCGCGATTATTTTCAGAGGAAGGCGGGCCGGGGGCCTAACCCGACCCGCCCTCGCTCTCGTTACCGGCTGATGGAGACCTTCAGTCTCCACAGGCGGTCCCGGAAGCGGATGGTGAGCTTGAATACGAAGCTCATCCTTCCCTCCTGGATCGTCAGAGCGGGGGATTCCGCCCTGACGAGGGAAGTATACGCGGAAGCCGTGTCCATACTAGGTCTGGATTACGGCTTCCGCGTCCTTCAGCCGCCCTTGCCGAAATACCGCGCCCGCATCTCGGCCACCTCGGCGGTCAGCGCCGCCTCGGGCATCGCCTGATGGCGCGCGTGCAGATCGGGGGCCAGGGGTTCGAACAGGTCGATCAGCAGCGGGTCGAAGTGGCCGCCGGCGCCCTCGCGCAGGATGGCCAGGGATTTCTCCAGCGGGAAGGGGCGTTTGTACGGCCGTTCCGAGGTCAGCGCGTCGAACACGTCGGCGATGGCGAAGACGCGGGCGTTGATCGGGATGTCTTCGCCGGCCAAGCCGGCCGGATAGCCGCCGCCGGCCCATTTCTCGTGGTGGCCGCCGACCACGTCGAGCGCGTCGGCCAGCCAGCTCGAGCGGCCGACGATGTCGATGCCGTGCTGGACGTGGGTCATCATCACGGCGAATTCCGCCTCGTCCAGCTTGCCGGGCTTCAGCAGGATGGCGTCGGGAATGGCGAACTTGCCGGTGTCGTGCAGGAAGGCGCCCTTGATCAGCGCGCCGATCATCTTGCGGTCCAGGCCCAGCGTCTCGGCCAGACGCACCGAATAGATGGTGACGCGGTAATTGTGCGAGCCGGTGTCGCTGTCGCGCTTGGCGATCGCGGCGCCCAGAACCTCGAGCGTGTTCAGATTGGCGTCCAGCAGGTCGCGGACCAGCAATTCCAGGTGGAACTTGCGCGCCTCGACATTGACCGCCAACATGCCGAACGCCTCGGCCAGGGCGGCCAATTGGGGCGGCAGGGCGGGGTCGCCGGCCATCGCCAGCAGGGTTTCGACGTCCTCCTGGTGGCCCATGGCGATGCGCTCGGCGAGTTCCGCCAAGCGCTGGATGGCGGCGTCCATCAGAAGATGCCTTCCAAGATCCCCTTCTTGCGCCGCTTGATGATCGGCGTTTCGCCATCGGTGGGCGCGCGGCCCAGGGCCTGCGCCTCGCGCAGGCGCTTGGCCTCCTTCTGCGCGTCGACCACCGTGCCGGGCGGCTCGGGGTCGCGCCAGAAGATGATGCGGT
>JADGAL010000476.1 GCA_015232025.1 Alphaproteobacteria bacterium | reverse complement strand
GATCGCATGCCGCTGGTCCTGCCCGAGCCGCTGGAGGCGCCGTGGATCGACCCCGAAACGCCCTTCGCGGCCCTCGCCCCGCTGCTCGGCCCGTGGCCCGGCGCCTTGGTGGTCGAGGGCGACTCGGCGCATTGACACGCGGGCGCCCGCTTCCTGGCCGGCGCGGTCCAGATCAGTCCCGGATGCATGCCGCCAGCCCCTGTTCGAGGGATATGCGGGGCGCCCAGCCGAGGCTCCGCAGATATCCGGGATCGGCGACCACCAGGGGGCGGCTCGCCCGGCCGGTTTTTGCGGCGCACCTCGGCTTCGAGCCATTGCCGTGGCAACGGTGGCGCCCAATCCCCGCCACGGACTATTGTAATGACCATGACCGAACCAACCCTGCCCGGCGTGCATGTGCGCGTCCTGCCGGTCGACGAGACCGAGGCGGACCAATCCGCGCTGTCGCCCGACGAGCGCCAGCGCGCCGCGCGCTTCGCCTTCGCCGCCGATCGCCGGCAATATGTGACGGCGCATGGCATGGCGCGGTCGCTGATCGCCGAGCTTCTCGGCGCCGATCCCGCCGGCTTGCGCTTCGCCGCCGGGGGCGGCAAGCCGCGCCTGATCGAGCCGGCGGTGGCCGATCTCGATCTTTCGCTCAGCCATGCCGCCGGGATCGCCGCCTGCGCGGTGTCGTTCGGCGGTCTGATCGGAATCGACGTCGAGCCCCTGGCCCGGCGGGTCGCGCCGCGGGTGGCGCGGCGATTCCTGGCGACCGACGAGGCGGCTTGGCTTGAAGCCCGGCCGCCGGAATGCCGGCCGGAAGATTTCCTCGCCCTGTGGACGCTCAAAGAGGCGTTCGCCAAGGCGCTCGGGCTGGGCATCCAGGTCGGCTTCGGCCGCTTCTCCCTGCGGCCCGATCCACCGCGCGCCATCCATCTGCCGCGCGAGGCCGGCGCCGCCCGGGCGTGGCGGTTCGCGCAGTGGCGTCCGACTCCCCTGCATGTGGCGGCCCTCGCATGGCGGGACGGCCTTTGCGGCGAACGCCTTGGGAAGGTATAAATAATCCCATGGACGAGAAGCCGCCTCCCAGGATCATCGTCGTCACCAATCAGAAAGGTGGCGTCGGCAAGACCACCATCGTTTGCAACGTCGCGGCCGCCATGGCGGCGGCGGGGCGCCGGGTGGTGGTGGTCGACATCGACCCGCAGGGCAACGCCTCGATGCAGTTCGGCATTTCGCGGGACAGCCGGCTAGGCGCCTACGAGTTGCTGACCGGCAAGGCCGACCTGATCCAGGCCGCCCAGCCGACCCGCGTGCCCGGGCTGAGCGTGGTGCCCTCGACCCGCCGACAGGTGCTCGCCGAACTTGACCGGGATATTCTCGAAGCCTCGCACGAGACCTTCCTGGCCGGCGTGGCGTCCGGCGCCGGGCTGGTCGATTATGTGCTGGTCGATTGCCCACCGACCATCGGCGTGGCCACCGTCAACGCCATCGTCGCAGCCGACCTGCTGGTCATTCCGGTCACCCTGGCCCGCTTCGGCCTAGAGGGATTGCGCGCCACGCGCGATGTGCTGCGCGTCCTCGACCCGGCGCTCGAGGCGCGCACGGTGGTGCTGGTCAACATGGTCCGCGCCAGTCAGCTCGGTACCGGCCTGCCCGACATCATGAAGGACTTCCGCGACGTGGCGCTCGAGGTGGCGATCCGCTGGCATCCGACGCTCGAGGCGGCGACGACCGGCGACGCGCCCCTGTTCGCGATCGATCCGCACGCCGCTCCTTGCGGCGACATCGCCGCCGCCACCGCCGATCTGCTGGGGCGATTTGGCGACAACGCCGCGCCGGCCAAGGTGCGGGCGCCGACTCCGGCCAAGCCGGTTGGCCATTCCGTCCTGATCGATTTGGCGGCCGGGCTGCTGCTGCTGCTGGGCGCGCTGGGCGGCACGATGGCCCTGTTGGGCGACGCGCCGATTCAGCGGCTCATCGCTCTCGTGATCGATTGACCCCGCGGCCGAGCAGCTCGTTGATGTGCGCCAGCGTGTCCTCCATCTGACGCACGATCTCGTCGCGATCCAGCGTTTCCGCCGGGGCGGTGGCCGGGGCCTCGCGCGCCGGCTCGGCGGCCCGCTTGCCGCGCAGCCGCGCGATCAGGCGATGGCCGGTGCTGACCGGCGCCTCGGGCCGGGTTTCGGTCAAGGCATCCAGACGCGATAGCTGGCGCTCGAC
>JADGAL010000475.1:1707-2204 GCA_015232025.1 Alphaproteobacteria bacterium | reverse complement strand
ACCCCCGCCATGATCATCGTGTTGCCGGAGTTGCCCAGCGTCACGTTGTCATTGCCCGAGCCGCCGATCATCGTCTCGACACCGGTCGAGGTGATGGTCTGGCTGCCCGAAGCCAGGGTGACCCAGTCGCCGCCGGTGCCGCCGCTGACCGTCTCGACCCCACTCAGCGTGGTGGAAACACCCGCCGCCTGGAGGTTGATCTGGTCGCCGCCGCTCGAACCCGTGACGGTGTCGAGCGCGCCGGAGATGGTCATCGTCGAAGCCGTGGTCAGGGTGATCGAGTCGGCACCCGAACCGCCGGTCAGCGTTTCGAGAAGGCTGACCGCCATCGTGGCGCCACGCGCACCGAGCGTGATCACGTCGTTGCTGGCGCTGCCCGTCAGGGTCTCGACGCCCGCCACGATCGCGGTGTTGCCGGTACCGCCCAGGGTCAGGACGTCGGTGCCGGAACCGCCGAGGATCGTGTCGACCAGCGAGATGGTCATGGTGTTGCCGGT
>JADGAL010000475.1:1090-1636 GCA_015232025.1 Alphaproteobacteria bacterium | reverse complement strand
TCACGGTTTCGACGCCCGTCACGTTGACGGTCGCGCCACCCGCCTTCAGGGTCACCGAGTCGTTGCCCGTGCCACCGATGACGCTTTCCACCGCCGAGACGGTGAGGGTGATGCCACTGGTGCCCAGGGTGATGCGGTCATTGCCGGCACCGCCGGTGACGGTCTCGACGTCCGACACCAACATCGTGGCGCCACGAGCGCCCAGAGTGATGATGTCGTTGGCCGAGCCGCCGGTCAGCGTCTCGATGCCGGCCACGATGACCGTATTGCTGGTGCTGCCCAGCGTGACCACGTCGGTGCCCGTGCCGCCGATCAGAGTCTCAAGCGCCCGGACCGTGATGGTCGTGCCGGCGTCGCCGAGATTGGCCCAGTCGCTGCCCGAACCGCCGACCACCGACTCGACCAGGGCGACGGTGACGGTCGCGCCGCCAGCCGCCAGCGTGATCTGATCGGTGCCGGTGGAACCGACCACGGTCTCTACGCTGCTGATCACGAGATCGCTGGTCGCCGCCCCCAGGTTGACACGGTCATTGCCGCTGCCGCCCG
>JADGAL010000475.1:532-1077 GCA_015232025.1 Alphaproteobacteria bacterium | reverse complement strand
CAGGGTGTCGAGTTCGGTGACGGTGACGGTGACGCCGCCCGCCATCAGGGTGATCCGGCCGAGGCCGGTGCTGTGGCCGGTCAGGGTCTCGATGCCGCTCACCAGCATGGTGGCGCCATTCGAGCCGATGGCGATGACGTCGGTGCCGGTGCCGCCGGTCAGGCTCTCGATGCCGTCGACCGTCATGGTCGTGCCGGACGCGCCGAGCGTGATGACGTCGGTGCCGGTACCACCCGTGAGGCTCTCGATCGCCACCATGATGATGGTGGAGCCCGAGCCGCCCAGGGTGATCACGTCAGTGCCGGTGCCGCCGATCAGCGTCTCGATGGCGCTGGTCGTCATGGTGCTGCCGCTCGCGCCCAACGTCACGCTGTCGTTGCCCGAGCCGCCGGTCAGCGTTTCGAGAGACGTCACGTTGATGGTGTTGCCACCTGCCGCCAGGGTGACGACTTCGTTGCCGACACCGCCCGTCAGCGTTTCGATCGCCGACACCGTCATGGTGGCGCCGGTGCTGACGTTGATGGTGATGCGGTCACTGGCCGCAC
>JADGAL010000475.1:0-381 GCA_015232025.1 Alphaproteobacteria bacterium | reverse complement strand
CCACGTCGGTGCCGGTGCCGCCGAACCGGGTATCGATCAAGGAGACCGTGACCGTGTTGCCGGCATTGCCCAGCGTCACGCTCTCGCGATTGCCGCTACCGGACGCGCCGGTCAGCGGATCGACCGAAGTGGCCTGGCCCGTGACGGTCTCGACGCCCGACACCGAGATGGTGGCGCCGCCCGCCGCCAGCGTGACGACCTCGTTTCCGGCGCCGCCAACCAGCGATTCGACGCCCGACACCGTGAAGGTGAGGCCGTTCGAGCCGATATTGACGAGGTCGGAACCCGACGAGCCGGTCACCGTCTCGATCCACTGCACCAGAACGGTGTTCGCGGTGCCAAGAGTGATGGCTTCGCTGATCGAGGTGTGACCGGTCACCA
>JADGAL010000474.1 GCA_015232025.1 Alphaproteobacteria bacterium | reverse complement strand
GCTATGCGCCCGTACAGCGCCGGCCTCTTGGTGACTCTTGGTGTCCTTGGTGCCTTGGTGGTGAACCTTTTCTTCTAAGGGCACCACGATCAGATGGATTCCCGCTTTCGCGGGAATGACGATGTTTCGCAGCTAATAAATATCAAACGGAAAATACTTGTCGTTGATCGTCTTGTACGTCCCGTCCAGGCGAATTCGGGCGATCGCTTGATTGAAGGCCTTCAGAAGATCGTCTTCGCCCTTGCGCAGGGCGATGCCGATGCCTTCGTCGAGGTAGACCGGCTGGCCGACGAATTCGTATTGCGGGTTGTCCTTCACGAACCGCCACATCACCAAGCTGTCGGCCATCAAGAAATCGGCTTTGCCGGACAGCAGGGCGGCGTTGGCTTCGGCCTGGGTCGGCACCAGCAATATCCGGGCCTTGGCCACATTGTCGCGAAGGTGGTAATGCGCGGTGGTGTCGCGCTCGGCGGCCACCGCGCGGCCGGCGAGATCCTTGGCCGCGTCGCCGATCTTTTGGCCCTTGCGGCCGACCAGATTCATCGGGGTGCGGTAATAGCGGTTGGTGAAGGCGACCTGCCGCTTGCGTTCCTCGGTGATCGACATGCTGGCCACGATGGCGTCGTAGTGCCGGTTGAGCAGGCCGGGAATGATGTCGGCCCAGGCCGTCTTGACCAACTCGCAGCGGCGCTTCATGGCGGCGCAGAGGGCCTTGGCGACATCGACGTCGAAGCCGGTCAACGCGCCCGTCTCGTCGACCGCGCTGAATGGCGGATAGTCTCCCTCGGTGGCGATGCGCAACACCTCGTCGGCCGAGGCGGCGGGCAGGGGCGCCAGCGCCACCAGCGCGGCCGTGGCCCAAAGCAGCATCTCACGCATGGTTCAACTCCTTCGAGCGGTATGCGACCGGCAATCTGACGGTGAAGGTCGATCCCAGGCCCTGGCGGCTTTCGACGGTGATGTCTCCGCCCAGCAGTTCGGCGAAGCGTTTGGAGATGGCCAAGCCCAGACCCGTGCCGCCATAGCGGCGGGTGGTCGAGGAATCGGCCTGGCTGAATTCCTTGAACAGTCGTCGCATCTGCTCGGGCGCCATGCCGATGCCGGTGTCGCGCACGCTGAACAGGACGCCATCCGCCTCGCGCGCCACGACCAGGACGACGGCGCCGTCCTTGGTGAATTTGGCGGCGTTGCTCAGCAGGTTGAACAGCACTTGGCGGACCCGGATCTGGTCGGAGAGCATGGTGCCGGCGTCGGGCGGACAATCGACTTGCAGACGATTGCCGTTTTTCTCGACCAGCGGACGGATGGTCACGGCCACTTCGGACACCAGATCGGCGATCGGGAACGCCTCGGGGTGGATGTCCATTCGCCCGGCCTCGATCTTCGACAGGTCGAGGATCTCGTTGATCAGGGACAGCAGATGGCGTCCGGCGCCCTGGATCTTCTTCAGGTCGCCGGTCTGCTCCTCGCCGGTCACGTCGTCTTCCAGCAGCTCGGCATAGCCGATGATGGCGTTCAGCGGGGTGCGCAACTCGTGGCTCATATTGGCCAGGAAGGCGCTTTTGGTCTGGCTGGCCGCCTCGGCGGCCTCTTTGGCGGCCTGCAACTCGGCCTCGGCGCGCTTGCGGTCGGTGATGTCCTTGAACGAGACCACCGCGCCGATCATGCCGCCGTCGCTTTCGACCATCGGCGTGACCGTCGCCTCGACCGGAAAGGGGATGCCGTCGCCGCGCCAGAAGACCTGCTGCACCGACCGGCGCGGGGTACCCTCGGCCAAGGCGCGGGCGAAGGGGTAGTAGGGGTCGAACGGATTGGACGTGGCGTCGTGGCGCGCGCCGCGCGTCACCACGCTCAACCGCTCGCCGATCATGTCGCCGGGCGCGCGGCCCAGCATGCGCGACGCCGCCGGGTTGACGAAGATGCAGGCGCCGTCCTGGTCGACGCCGCAAATGCCTTCGCCCACCGCGTCGAGGATCAGCGCGTTCATTCGCGACACGTCGCGCAGTTCGGCCTCGCGCTCGCCGATCGCCCGCACGAAGGCGGCGACGGCTTCCGCCATCTCGCCGATCTCGTCGCGGCGGCCGGCCGGGATCGCCGGGTCGAGTTCGGCCAGCGGCCCGGTGGCCATGCGGCGCATGGCGGCGGCCATCGCGGACAGCGGCGCCACCACCGCCCAGCGCACCCCCAGCCCGTCGATCAACAGGCGGGCGTCCAC
>JADGAL010000473.1 GCA_015232025.1 Alphaproteobacteria bacterium | reverse complement strand
GGTGGTTGACTTATCCCTTTTCACATCGGCGACAGGCCCAGCCGGCCGAACAGGCTTTCGTCGCGCTCGGGCGCCGCGTTGGGGGCGGTCAGCAGTTTTTCGCCGCAGAACACCGAATTGGCGCCGGCCAGGAAGCACAGGGCCTGAAGCTCGTCGCTCATGCCCTGGCGGCCGGCCGACAGGCGGACCAGGCTGGCGGGCATCAGGATGCGCGCCGTGGCGATGGTGCGGACGAAGTCGAAGGGGTCGGGCCGTTCGGCCTCGGCCAGCGGCGTGCCGGGGATCGGGATCAAGAGGTTGATCGGCACGCTTTCCGGGTGCTTGGGCATGTTGGCGAGGGTCAGCAGCATGCGGGCGCGGTCCAGGGCCTTTTCGCCCATGCCGACGATGCCGCCGCAGCACACCGACAGTCCGGCCTCGCGCACATGGTCCAGCGTTTCCAGCCGGTCCTCGAAGCCGCGGGTCTTGACGATCGTCTCGTAATGCTCGGGCGAGGTGTCGATGTTGTGGTTGTAGTAGTCGAGACCGGCCTCCTTCAACTGGCGGGCCTGTTCGGCCGAGAGAAGGCCCAGGCTGGCGCAGGTCTCCATGCCAACCCCCTTGACCCCCTCGATCATCGCCAGGACGGTGGGGAAATCATGCGCCGCCGGGCCGCGCCACGCGGCGCCCATGCAGAAGCGGCTGGCGCCGGTGGCGCGGGCTTGGCGGGCCGCCTCGACGACGGCCTCGACCTCCAGCAGGCGCTGCTTCTCCAGGCCGGTGTCGTGATGGGCGCTTTGCGGGCAATAGGCGCAGTCCTCGGGACAGGCGCCGGTCTTGATGCTGATCAGCCGCGAGACCTGCACCCGGTCGGCCGCGAAATGCGCGCGGTGGGTGACCTGGGCCTGGAACAGAAGGTCTGGAAAGGGCAGCGCGAACAAGGCGCGCACCTCGTCCAGCGTCCAGTCGTGACGGATGCCGGGCATCGAGACCTCCTCGTTTGGGGAAGCCGCTCATAGCACCTTTGCATCGCCTCGGAAAAGCCTATAGAACGCGGAAGCCCTAGCAATTCGGATGCAGGATGCGGGACTTCGACCTGGCGTTGCGCGATCGGCTCGACACGCTCGACCGCCAGGGGCGGCGCCGCTTTTTGCGTCCGGTCGAGCGGCTGGACGGCCGCGTCCTGGTCGATGGCCGCGCGCTGATCGACTTCTCCTCGAATGACAGCCTGGGCCTCGCCGATCACCCCGACCTGAAACGCCGCGCCGGCCTTTGGGCCGAACGCTTCGGCGCCGGCGCGACCGCCTCGCGTCTGGTGTGCGGCGGGTCGGCTGCGGCGCACGCGCTGGAAGCGCGGATCGCCGCGCTCAAGAGGTTCGAGGCGGCGCTGATCCTCGCCTCGGGGTTCCAGGCCAATGGCGCGGTGCTGGCGGCGCTACTCGATCGCCGGGTGGCGGGGGCCGAGCCGATGGTGTTCGCGGACCGCCTCGCCCATGCCAGCATGCATCACGGCATCGCGGCGGCGGGGCTGCGCCAGATTCGCTACCGCCACGGCGATCTCGACCACCTCGACGCGCTGCTGACGGCGCGCCGGGGCCGCGCCGGCTTGCGGCTGATCGTCACCGAGACGGTGTTCTCGATGGATGGCGACGTCTCGGACGTGGCGGCGCTGGTCGCGCTGGCCCGCCGCCATGGCGCGCTGCTTTATCTCGACGAGGCGCACGCCACCGGGGTGATGGGTCCGGGCGGCGCCGGGCTGGGGGCCGGGGCCGACATCGTGATGGGCACCTTCGGCAAGGCGCTGGGCGGCTTCGGCGCCTATGTCGCGTGCTCGGCCTTGCTGCGCGACTGGCTGGTCAACGCTTGCGGCGGGCTGATCTATTCGACCGCCCCGCCGCCCGCCGTGCTGGGCGCCATCGAGGCGGCGCTCGACCTGTTGCCCGGATTGGAGCCCGAACGGGCCAAGGTCGCCGCGCTGGCCGAGCGCCTGCGCGGCGCCCTGCGCGGCTTCGACACCGGCCGCTCGGCCAGTCATATCGTGCCGGTGATCCTGGGCGACGAGGCGCGCGCCCTGGAGGTGGCGCGCGGCTTGGAGGCGCGGGGCTTCCTCGCCATCGCCATCCGCCCGCCGACCGTGCCGACCGCGCGGCTGCGCCTGTCGGTCTCGGCCCGCCATACGCCCGAGCAGATCGACGCGCTCGCCCTGGCGATCATCGAGTTGGCCGGATGACCCGCGTGG
>JADGAL010000472.1 GCA_015232025.1 Alphaproteobacteria bacterium | reverse complement strand
CGTTGCCCTTGGCGATTTCGGCGAGCGCCGATTCGTTGCGGGCGAACACGGCGATCTTGGCGCCTTCGGCCAGGAACCGGTCGGCGACCGAGCGACCGATGCCGCTGCTGGCGCCGGTGATGACCGCGACTTTTCCGTTCAGAGAATTGGACATGGGACATCCTTGATGATGGGCGTGTGCCACCACAAGGCCATGGATTCAGATCGCGAACATTGAGGCTCGTCAAGCCGAAGACTGGTTCGGGCGTGACGAGGATTAGCGTGTTCTACTATATGAATTGGCGCGGAGGTCGTCAGCGAGCGCCTGTTTCGCGTGGGGGAAATGTGTTAGATCGATTTTATGGGAAGAACGCCTTCATACCACCTCTATCTGGACGACTCGGGAAATCGCCTACTGGACAATAAGGGCGGAAAGGCACCCGGGCGTAATGATGGCTTGGATTATTTTGCTCTAGGTGGTCTCCTTATTGCTTCAGAGGATGTGGATCTGGAGATTTCACGGTATCGGGCGCTTACCGAAAAACACGACATCGCGTACCCATTACACTCGCACAAAATCCGTACCCGCAAAGAAGAGTTCAGGTGGCTTGAGAGCGACCCGGATCGAGCGCGACTTTTCTACAAAGATTTTGAGCAGTATATACATGGCATGTCGGGATTGGTAACTGGGTGCGTAATTGATCGCCCCGGATACAACGCTCGATTTCAGGGAAAATACGGCGATCAGAGGTGGGAACCGGCCAAGAGCGCCTACACGATCGCGGTCGAGCGTGCGGCAAAGTACGCCATTATAAATGGTAGAAAGCTGATAGTGTATGTCGAACAAACGGGAAAGCACGAAGACAGAGAAATTTCTGAGTATCATTCCAGTATGCGAAACAGCGGTATGATTTTTGACGATGAAAAATCATCGAAATATTCTCCGCTTGATGCGGATAGCCTTCGAAACACCCTCTCGGTCCGCCCAAGCTTTGTGACAAAAAAACACCCTTTAGCGCAGATAGCGGATATGGTGCTTTATCCAATCGTGAAAGGAAAGTACAACCCATCGTACCCGCCGTACCGGATTCTCGTAGAGAGCAAGAAATTGATTGACTGTGTGCTGTCGGATGACTTGGTGTCAGCAATCGGAATTAAATATTATTGTTTCGATAGACTTGCCCTCACCTAAGCAAAAGGGCCTCGGTCTCCCGAAGCCCTTGCCCGCCGTCTGCGACAGCGCCCGCTCTCGATTGAGCATGTGGAGATAATAGGGCTCCCGGAAGCCCTTTTCAATAAAATTGTGTTGACATGGGCGGCGAAATGCGCTGCTCGCCCGAGACTCCTCATCGCCGCCCTCGGTCGAGCCCGCTGGAACCTGCGATTTGGAAACACGGCAGCCTGCCTGCCGTGTTCCGCCCCCCAAGTGTTTGAAGATGCTGGTGCGCCCGGCGGGATTCGAACCCACGGCCCCAGGATTAGGAATCCTGTGCTCTATCCTGCTGAGCTACGGGCGCCCTGAACGGTTGGGTGTTTATATCATGCCCGGCCGCGTGGCGCAGGGGAAAATCCGGCCGGTCACAGGCGGTCGGCGATGCGGTCGACGGCGGCGACCAAGGCGTCGCGGATGCCGGGGTCCATGGCCGCGTGGCCGCCATCGGGGATCATGTGAAGCTCGGCGTCGGGCCAGGCGCGGGCCAGGTCGAAGGCCGAGGCGGGGGGACAGATCACGTCGTAGCGGCCCTGCACGATGATGCCGGGCAGGCCGGCCAGACGGTTGGCTTCGGCGAGAAGCTGGTCGCGCGCCAGGAAGCCGTGATTGACCATGTAATGGGCCTCCAACCGGGCCATCGCCAAGCCGTCGTTGACGACCATCTGGGCGGGTGGCGCGGCGGCGGGCGGCGGCGGGATCAGGCGCGAGCAGGCCTCCTCGTACGCGCACCAGGCGCGCGCCGCCGGCAGGTGGATCGCGGGGTCGGGGCTGATCAGGCGGCGGTGATAGGCGCGCAGCGGCTCGCCGCGCTCGGGCGGGGGCAGGAAGTCATGGAAGCGCCGCGCCGCCTCGGGGTAGAACAGGCCCATCCCCGACAGGAACCACTCGACCTCTTGCGGCCGGAACAGGAACACGCCGCGCAGCACCATGCCCAGGCAGCGCTCGCGGTGCGACTCGCCATAGGCCAGGGCCAGCGTGCTGCCCCAACTGCCGCCGAACAGCAGCCAGCGCTCGATGCCCAGATGCTGGCGCA
>JADGAL010000471.1 GCA_015232025.1 Alphaproteobacteria bacterium | reverse complement strand
ACCGCCACCAGCTTGGTGTCGCGCTCGGCGAAGGCCGGGCCGCGATGGTCATGGGCCAGGATCTCGGACGGGCAGACGAAGGTGAAGTCGAGCGGGTAGAAGAACACGAGGCCGTAGGAGCCCGCCAGATAGGTCTTGAGATTGAAGGCCGGATTGATCTCATTGTCCGGCATCACCGCCGGCGCGGTGAAGTCGGGAACGGGCTTGCCGACCAGGACGGTGGGGTAATCGCTCATTTACGGGGCTCCCTTTGGGTAGTGTCAGCGGGCAATCTAGTGGCGCCGGGCGATCCATGCAAGTCGGAATGACTTCAAGATGAGCATGCCACTTTCCGCTTGAAAATTAAAGCGAAGCGGCGATTCTCGGACGTTCTCCATCCGGGAGGTTCAACCCTTATGCGCATCGCGCTGGTATCCATGCCGTGGCGCAGGGCGATCGGCCCGGCGATGGGCTTGAGCAATCTCAAAGCCATCGCCCTGGAACACCCCGACACCACCTGCGATGTCCACTACCTGAACATCGCTTGGCAGGACGCCGTCGAAACGGCGCTTGCCGCCGCCGCCGAGCGGGACGGCCTGCCGCCGAACCAGGTGTACTCGAAAATGCTCGACCTGGCCTCCATACGACATGGCGGAGAATGGATGTTCGCGCTCGAGGCGTTTCCGGAAACGCGGATGACCGCCGACTCCTACATGGACGAATTCAGGGAGAGCCTTCCGCGTCATGAACGCAGATATTCTGACTATATATTGGACGCGTCGACATTGGTTCCAAAGTTCCTGAAAGAATGTGTTGCCGGCATTGACTGGAATTCCTATGACGTCATAGGCTTCGAGTGCCTCTATTTCCAGCTCTCGCCGTCCCTCGCCCTGGCGAAGCCGCTGAAGCGGGCGTTCCCGGACAAGACCATCATTCTGGGAGGGCATCTGTGCGAGGGGAACGCCGGGGCCGTCCTGTTGAAGCGGGCCGCTTTCGTCGACGCCGTGTTCGACGGCGAGGCGGAGGACGGCTTCCGGGAGTTCGTTCGCCAGCGCGGCGACTGTTCCGGGCTGAGCGGCGTCTGGTATCGGCGGGACGGCGAGATCACCCGCGCGGCGGCCAAGCGCCTTGTCGATGTGGAGAGCCTGCCGACCCCCGATTTCGATGATTACGCGCCGCAACGGGCCAAGTTCCATCTCCTGGACGATACGCCGCAGACCTATCCCATCGAGGGGTCGCGCGGGTGCTGGTGGGGCGTCCGACATCATTGCGTCTTCTGTGGCTTGAACGACGCCGAGATCGGATATCGCGCCAAGTCGACCCGGCGCATTCTTCGCGACATCGCCCATATCGTCGATCGCCATGGCGAAAGGCGGCTGCGGTTCAGCGACAACGTTCTGCCGACCAGGGTGATCGAGGAGGTCGGTGACGAACTGATCGCGACCAACGCGAAGCTGACCCTGTGGGCCTTGGTGAAGTCGAACCTGTCGCGCCGCGCCATAAAAAAGGCCAAGCGATCGGGGTTCGTCATGTTGCAGCCCGGCGTGGAATCATTGTCGACCGACACGCTCGACTATATCGACAAAGGCGTGACCGCCCTGACGAACGTGGCGACGCTGAAATTCGCCAGAGAGGCGAATGTCAATTGCGCCTGGAGCATCCTGGTCGGATTTCCGGGTGAACGGCAGTCCGACGTTCGGTCCTCGGTGGAAATTGCCGAACGAATTTCGCATCTTGGGCCGCCTAGTCGCCTCGTGTATATGAATATGACCAAATTCAGTCCAGCATTTGAGCGACCGGATAAATATTCGTTCACGAATATAAGAATTTGTGAGTGGTTCAGATCGATCTATCCATTTGACGAAACCGACATATTCGATCTGGTCAATCAGTTTGAATTCGACAAGGCGGACGACTGTCCAGACGTCGACCATACCGACTTGCGGAAGGTCGTGTCCGCTTGGCTGCGCGCCGAGCCCAAGGCGATTCTGGTGTTTTGGCGCGATTCGGATGGCGGCACCCTTATCGACACGCGACCGGGCGCGGCCGAGACCCGGATCAGGCTCGATCGGCTCGCTTCGGACATCTACGCGTTCATCGACGTTCCCCGGCGCTTCGTCGACATCGTCCGCCATGTCGGCGCGCCCAGCGACCAGGTGGCGGCGGTGCTCGACGATTTTTGGCGGCGCAAGCTCAGCGTCAGGGAAAGAGACGACCACCTCGCCGTCGCGTTGAGCGACTGTTCGATCACCCCCTGGGTGGCCATCGC
>JADGAL010000470.1 GCA_015232025.1 Alphaproteobacteria bacterium | reverse complement strand
CGGTCGGCCGGCGCGGCTGCGCCATCCCCAGGCGGTGCGGCCCTGGCAGCACGTGCTCGACTGCCTGTCCGGCTATCTGTCGCTCGCCCGCCGCCTGGCGCTTGGCGAAGAGGTCGCCGAGGCGTGGAATTTCGGGCCGGCCGCCGAAGACGCGCGCACCGTGGGCTGGATCGCCCGTCGGGCCGCCGAGGCCTGGGGCGAGGGGGCGGCCTGCGAGATCGCCGACAGCCATGTCGGCCACGAGACCGCGCGTCTGCTGCTCGATTCGGCCAAGGCGCGCCAGCGGCTTGACTGGCGGCCGGCATGGGCGGTCGACGAGGCGCTGGACCGCACCTTGTCCTGGTACCGCGCCTGGGCCGATGGCGCCGATCTCGCCGCGTTCAGTCGGGGCCAGATCGCCGCGCACCGGGCCGAGACCTCGTGATGGCCCGCTGGTGGCGCCGCGCGCCCGAGGCGCCCCGGCGGGGATTGCCGCCGGGCGTCGCGGTCTACGCGGTGGGCGACGTCCATGGCCGGGCCGATCTGCTGGAGAGGATGCACGACCGGATCGCGGCCGACATGGCGGCCTTCCTCGGCGCGGACCCGGCCAATACGGTCGAGTTGGTCCATCTCGGCGATTATGTCGACCGCGGGCCGGCCTCGAACCGGGTGCTCGATCTGGTCGACCGCGCCTGGCCCGAGCGGGTGCGGGTGACCAATCTGCGGGGCAACCACGAGCGGGCGATGCTCGACTTCCTCGACGATCCCGAACTGGCGGCCGGCCGCTGGCTGGGGTTCGGCGGCCTCGAGGCGTTGCGGGCCTATGGCGTGGCGCTGGACCTGTCGCTCGGCGAGGCCGACCGGCTGGGCCGGGCGCGCGAGGCCCTGAACCGCGCCCTGCCCGAGCGCCACCGCGCGCTGCTGGCCGAGTTGGTGGCGTGGCATCGGGTCGGCGACTATTTCTTCGCCCATGCCGGGGTCGACCCGCGCAAGCCGCTCGACCGGCAGGACGAGTCGGCGCTGCTGTGGATGCGCGAGCCCTTCCTGTCCCATCCGCGCCCGTTGGCCCAGATGGTGGTTCACGGCCACACGGTGACCAAGGAGCCGGTGGTCCTGCCCCACCGCATCGGCGTCGATCTGGGGGCCTACGCCACCGGCCGGCTCGCCGCGCTGGCGTTGCGCGACGGCGAACCCCCCCGCTTCCTGATCGTCGAGGGGTCGTAAGGCCATGGCGGCGCCGCGCCTTCTGGTCGTGATGCTCAATTGGAACGCTTCGGCGATGACCTTGGGCGGCCTCGACGATCTGCTCGGCTGGGAGTACCCGCTCGATCGGGTGAGCTTGCTGGTTCACGACAACGCCTCGAACGACGGCGATTGGCAGGCGGTCGCCGAGCGGGTGGCGGCCCTCGATGGCCGGCGCGGGCTGCGCGCCGTCTTCCGCCGCTTCGCGGCCCATCCGGGGGTGACCGCGTCGTTCAACGCGGCCTTGGCCGAGGCCGCCTCGGCCGATTACGTGATCCGCCTCGACAACGACGTGCGGCTCGATCCCCAGGCGGCCGGCCGGCTGGTCGCCTTCATGGAGGCGAACCCGACCGCCGGGGTGTGCGCGCCCTTGCTGCGGGTGGGCGGGCCGGAGGGGCGGCCGCTCAGCGGCCCGGTGCGCTTCGATCCGGCGCAGGGTTCCATCTGCCAGCCGGTGACCGGCGCCGTTCCGGTGGCCTGCGATCTGGTCGACGGGGCGGTGATGCTGGCGCGCCGCGTCGCGCTCGACGGGCTTGGCCATTGGTTCGATCCCGACCTGTTCCTGTTCCACGAGGAGGAGGACCTTTGCCTGCGCCTGGACGCCGCCGGCTGGCGGTCGTGGTTCGTGCCCGAGGCGGGCGGCGTGGCCTTTCCCGGCACCTCGACCGGGCGGACGCCCTGGCTGTCGCAATATCTCGATCACCGCAACCGCATCCTGGTGATGCATCTGCTTCGGCCGCGCTGGCGGGTCGGGCTGGGCCAGCTTCGCCATGCGCCGCGCATCCTGGCGCGCAGCCTAAGGCGGCGCAGCACGGCGCCGCTGCTTGGCTTCCTGGCCGGCCTGCTGGGCGTCCGCCACGACGCGGCGTGGTGGCGGCGCAAGCTGGGGGAGCGCTAGCATGCGCCTGCTGGCGCTGACCCCCGATGGTCCCGGCGGGCGAGGCGGGATCGTCCGCTACGGCGCCGATTGCCTGGCGGCGATCGCCGGGATGCCCGAGATCGACCGCGTCACGGTGCTGCCGCGGCGGAATCAGGCG
>JADGAL010000046.1 GCA_015232025.1 Alphaproteobacteria bacterium | reverse complement strand
GGCTGGCTGAAGCGGCCCGCCACCGGCGGCCCCTCGCCATCGGGACGACGCCAGTCGAGCGGCTCCCACGGGCGCTGCGGCAGCGGCCGGGCGGCCTCGAAGGCTTCGCCGACCAGACGCCGCACCGCGTCGGCGCCCATGCGGCGGACCAGGAATTTCAGCCGCGAGCCGTTGCGGTTGCGGCGGTCGGAATGGGCGTGGTGGACGCGCATCACCGCCTCGATCACCGCGCCCAGTTCGTGCTCCTCGACGAAGGGCAGCAATTCGATGCCGGGCATCGGCTGGGCGCCCAGGCCACCGGCGCCGATCACCCGGAAACCGGGAACGCCGTCCCGCTCAACGGCGACCAGGGCGATATCCTGATACATCCCCAGCGCGCAATCCGAGGCGCAGCCCGAGACCGAAATCTTGATCTTGCGCGGCATGTTCTGGCCCAGCGGATGGCGCAGCCACAGGCTGGTGAGACGCTGCGCGACCCGCCCGGCATCGACCCGCTCGGCCGGGCAGGCGCCGGAAAAGGCGCAGGCGGTGGCGTTGCGCAAGGTGTTGCCGCCCGCCTCGCGAGTCGGCACGCCGCCCTCATGCAGCACCTTCAGCACCGCCGTGGTCTTGTCGAGCGGCACCGAATAAAGCTGGAGGTCCTGCCGGGTGGTGATGCGCACCGCCGCGTCGCCCGACACCCGGTTGGCCGCCGCGATGACGCGCAACCAGGCCGGCGTGACGATGCCGCCCGGAATCTTCAGCCGCATCATGTGCATGCCGGCCTGCCGCTGACCATAGACGCCGTGGCGGACGCGGAACCCGGTCCAGCGGTCGCCGACCAGCGCGCCGGCGCGGTGTTCGTCGAGGCCGGCCTGGAACTCGATCAGGTCCTGCGGGCTGACCAGCGGCTCGCTGGGACGGATGGGCTTCACATGGGTCATGGCGCGCTGCCTTTCCACGAAAACGGGTTGCGAGCAGACACTGACGGTGATTTAACGCTGTGTCAACGACGTTCTGTGTAGTACCATATATAAATACACTGTCGATATGTGTTAAACGGAGGGCGAGATGAGCGAAGGCTATGCGGGCAACGTGCCGCCGAGTGCGGCCTGGGAAACCCTGAAGACCAACCCCGATGCCGTGCTGATCGACGTGCGAACCGAGCCGGAATGGCTGTTCGTCGGGGTGCCCGACCTGTCCTCGCTGGGGCGCGGGCTGGTGCGGGTGGCGTGGCAGACCTATCCCACCATGGAGCGCAACCCCCGCTTCGAGGAGGAATTGCGCGCCCAGGGCGTGACGCCCAAGCACGAGGTGTTGATTCTCTGCCGCAGCGGCGTGCGCTCGAAGGCGGCGGCGATTCTGCTGACCGGATTGGGGTTCCCACGTTGCTACAACATCAGCGACGGGTTCGAGGGGCAGATCGACGAGAGGAAGCATCGCGGCAATGGCGGCTGGCGCGCCAGCGGACTGCCCTGGACGCAAGGGTGATCCATTGCACAACATGGGGCAGTCGTTCGCGGCCTTGACCTCTCCTCGCCGGTAGTCTATTGGTTGAATGACGTGGTGATTTGTCCGACCCGCTTGCGGCCACGTAAAACAATCGCTAAAGAGGTCCGCGCCCCACCCGGCCCGGCCTCACCGCCGGGCCTTCGTTCTTTCGGGATGGAGAATGCGCGATGAAATCAGACCCAACCTCGTGGCGCCCCGCCACCCGCGCGGTTCGCGGCGGCCAGGAGCGTAGCGGCTTCAGCGAGACGTCCGAGGCGCTGTACCTGACCTCGG
Organism: Alphaproteobacteria bacterium; assembly: GCA_015232025.1. Classification (GTDB taxonomy): domain Bacteria; phylum Pseudomonadota; class Alphaproteobacteria; order Rhodospirillales; family Magnetospirillaceae; genus JADFZP01. The sequence continues at coordinate 13,950 of JADGAL010000046.1, read as the reverse complement.
GCTATGTCTATGGCAGCGCCGAGGAGGCCGCCGAGAGCTTCGACGGCACCCGCCACCGCTATGTCTATTCGCGATTCGCCAACCCCACGGTGACCACCTTCGAGGCGCGGTTGGCGCTGATCGAGGGCGCCGAGGCCTGTCGCGCCACCGCCACCGGCATGGCCGCCGTCAACGCGGCCCTGTTCAGCCAGTTGTCGGCCGGCGACCGCGTGGTCTCGTCGCGCGCCTTGTTCTCGTCTTGCCAATACATCCTGTCGGAACTGCTGCCGCGCTTCGGGGTCACCGTCGATTTCGTGCCGGCCACCGACGCGGCGGCCTGGGAGCGCGCCCTGGCCACCCCGGCCAAGGTGGTGTTCCTGGAAACGCCGTCCAACCCGACCCTGGAGATCGTCGATCTGGCCGCGATCTCCACCCTCGCCCACCGGGCCGGGGCGCGCTTGGTGGTCGACAACGCGCTGGCCTCGCCCGCCTTGCAGAGCCCCTTGGCGCTGGGCGCCGACGTGGTGGTTTATTCGGCCACCAAGCATATCGACGGCCAGGGCCGCTGCCTGGGCGGCGCCGTGCTCGCCGACCGCGCCTTCTGCGACGAGATTCTGCTGCCCTATATGCGCCACACCGGGCCGGCGATGAGCCCGTTCAACGCCTGGGTGCTGCTCAAGGGCTTGGAGACGCTGGATCTGCGCGTCAGCCGCCACGCCGAAAGCGCCTTGGCGCTGGCCCGCTTCCTGGAGTCGCGGCCAGAGGTCGAGCGGGTCATCCATCCCGGCCTGGACAGCCATCCCCAGCATGACTTGGCGATGCGCCAAATGCGGGCCGGCGGCACGCTGGTCACCTTCACCGTGGGCGGCGGCCGCGAGCGCGCCTTCCGGTTGCTGAACGCCTTGCGCTTGATCGACATTTCGAACAATCTGGGCGACGCCAAAACGCTGATCACCCATCCGGCCACCACCACCCACCACCGGCTGGGCGCCGAGGAACGCGACAGGGTGGGCATCGGCGAGGGCATGCTGCGGCTGTCGGTCGGACTCGAGGACGTGCGCGATCTCGAAGACGACCTCAAGCGGGCGCTGGCCGCCTGAACGGAGGAAGGCGAATGGGCAACCCGGTTCTCGCCATCGGCGACAAGCGTTATTCCTCGTGGTCGCTGCGCCCCTGGCTGGCGCTGCGCATGGCGGGGGTGGCGTTCGACGAACACCCGATCCGACTGCGCCAGCCTGACACCCTGGAACGCATCCTGGCCGTCTCGCCCTCCGGCAAGGTGCCGGCGCTGCGCCTGCCCGACGGCACCGTGGTTTGGGATTCCTTGGCGATCTGCGAATGGGCCGCCGAGCAGGACGGCGCGCTGCTGCCCAACCATCCGGCGACGCGCGCCGTCTGCCGCTCGGTCTCGGCCGAGATGCACGCCGGATTCCCGCGGCTGCGCCAGGAGATGTCGATGGACCTCCTACGCGACGAGGCGCTGCCCGAAATCCCCGAGGACGTCGCCGCCGAAATCGTCCGCATCCAGGCGATCTGGAGCGACTGCCGCGCCCGCTTCGGCCAGGACGGCCCCTTCCTGTTCGGCCGCTTCACCATCGCCGACGCCATGTGGGCGCCGGTCGCCACGCGCTTCACCAGCTATCGCGTGCCCCTCGCCCCGGTCCCCGCCGCCTATGTCGAGGCGCTGTGGGCGCTGCCCGACATGCTGGCCTGGAAGGCCGACGCGTCGCGGGAGTAATTCGCAATCCTCTCCACTCGTCATGGCCGGACTTGATCTGACTTGATCCGGCCATCCATCGCGGCTCCGCGGTCACACCTGGATGCCCGTGTCAAGCACGGGCATGACGGGGAAGGGTACGGGCGGCACCCGCTCCACTCGTCATGGCCGGACTCCGCGGCCGCAATGGCCGCCGGCCGCATCGCGCGTCGGATTCGACGCGCGATGCTTTCCCTACCCTACTCCGCCGCCTTCTTGGTCGCTTCGCCCACCCCGGCGATGCGCTTCAGGATGTCGTGGCGGCGGCGGATTTCCACCTGGGCGTCGGCCAGCATGACCTTGTAGCGCTCGGGGCTGGCCTGCTCGACCGACTTGAAGCGGTCCTCGTTGGCCATGTAGTCGGCGAGCGCCACCTTGGGCTCCTCGCAATCCAGGGTGAGCGGGCCTTCCGCCGTCCCCATCTTGCGCGGATCGAAGCGGTAGAGCGGCCAGTAGCCGGTCTCGACCGCCAACTTCTGCTGGGTCAGCGCGTCGCCCATGTCGTAGCCATGCGCGATGCAGTGGCTATAGGCGATGATCAGCGACACGCCGTCATAGGACACGGCGTCCATCATCGCCTTGACCGTCTGGTTGTCCTTCGAGCCGAAGGCCACCGAGGCGGTGTAGACGTTGCCGTAGGACAGGGCCATCAGCCCCAGATCCTTCTTGGGCAGGCTTTTGCCGTTGCTGGCGAACTTGGCCGAGGCGCCGATCGGGGTGGCCTTCGACTGCTGGCCACCCGTGTTCGAATAGACCTCGGTGTCCATCACCAGAATGTTGACGTTGCGGCCCGAGGCCAGGACGTGGTCCAGCCCGCCGAAGCCGATGTCGTAGGCCCAGCCGTCGCCGCCGACGATCCACACCACCTTCTCGACCAGATAGTCGGCCAGGAATTCGAGGCGGCGCGCCTCGGCGGTGGGCACCCCGGACAGGATGCGGCGCAGATCGGCGACCCGCGCCCGCTGCTGGGCGACCGCCAGATCGGTGATCTGCGTCGCGTGCAGAAGCTCGGCGACCAGCTTTTCGGGCAGCTTGTCGGCGAGCAGGGCGACCAGCAGCTTGGCTTGCGCCTTGTGCTGATCGACCGCCAGACGGAAGCCCAGGCCGAATTCGGCGTTGTCCTCGAACAGCGAATTGGACCAGGTCGGGCCGCGCCCATCGCTGTTGCAGGCATAGGGCGTGGTCGGCAGGTTGCCGCCGAAGATCGACGAGCAGCCGGTGGCGTTGGCGACCAGCGCCCGATCGCCCCAAAGCTGGGTGACCAGCTTGACATAGGGCGTTTCGCCGCAACCCAGGCAGGCGCCCGAGAACTCGAACAGCGGCTGGAGGAACTGCGACGACTTGACGTTGATGCCCTTCAGCTTGGTGCGGTCGATTTCGGGCAGGTTCAGGAAGTAGTCGAAGTTCTCGCGCTCCGGCTCGACCAGACCATGCTTGGGCACCATGGCCAGCGACAGCCGCTTGGGATCGGCCTTGTCGACGCCGGGGCAGACCCTGACGCAAAGCGTGCAGCCGGTGCAGTCCTCGGGCGCCACTTGCAGCAGGTATTCGGTGCCGCGGAAATCGCCGCCCTTGTAGGGCATCGACTTGAAGCTGGCCGGGCGGTCGGCGAGCAGCGCCGGCTCGACCGTCTTGGCGCGGATCGCGGCGTGCGGGCAGACCATCACGCATTTGTTGCACTGGATGCACAACGAGGGTTCCCACACCGGAATCTCGTGGGCGATGTTGCGCTTCTCGTACTTGGCGGTGCCCACCGGCCAGGTGCCGTCGACCGGGAAGGCGCTGACCGGCAGCAGATCGCCGCGGTTGGCCAGCATCATCGCCGTCACTTCGCGCACGAAATCGGGCGCGTCGGCGGGAACCGGCGGCCGGATGTCGTGGTCGGCGCGGGCCAGGCCATGGACCGGCACCTGCTGGAGATGGGCGAGCGCCGCATCGACCGCCGCGAAGTTCTTCTGGACGACCGAGGCGCTTTTGCGGCCGTAGGTCTTCTCGATCGCCGTCTTGATCTCGGACACCGCGACCTCGGGCGGGATCACGTCCATCAGCTTGAAGAAGCAGGTCTGCATGATGGTGTTGATGCGGTTGCCCATGCCGGTCTCTTTGGCGACCTTTTGGGCGTCGATCACGTAGAACTTCAGATCCTTGTCCATGATCGCCTGCTGCACCGAGCGCGGCAGGCGCGCCCACACCTCGTCCTTGTCGAAGGGCGAGTTCAGCAGGAAGGTGCCGCCATGGCAGGCGTAACGCATCACGTCGAACTTCTCGAGGAAGATGAAGTGATGGCAGGCCAGGAAGTCGGCCTCGTACAGCAGATAGGGCGACTGGATCGGCTTGGGGCTGAACCGCAGATGCGAGATGGTGACCGCGCCCGACTTCTTCGAATCATAGACGAAATACGCCTGGGCGTACTGGTCGGTGTTGTCGGCGATGATCTTGATCGAGTTCTTGTTGGCGCCCACCGTGCCATCGGCGCCCAGGCCGAAGAACACCGCCCGCTTCAGCGAGCGCGCGTCCATGCGGAAGTGGACGTCGACCGGCAGCGACAGATGGGTGACGTCGTCGTGGATGCCGACCGTGAAATGCCGCTTGGGCGCCGGCTCGGCCAGTTCCTCGAACACCGCGCGGACCATCGGCGGGGTGAATTCCTTGGACGCCAAGCCATAGCGGCCGCCGATCACCAGCGGATCGGACTCGAAGCGGGTCAGCTTGCGCATCTTCGCTTCGTAGAGCGCGGCGACCACGTCCTGATACAGCGGCTCGCCGACCGCGCCGGGCTCCTTGGTGCGGTCCAGCACGGCGATGCCCTTGACCGTGGCGGGCAGCGCCGCGACGAAGGCCTCGACCGAGAACGGGCGGTAGAGGCGGACCTTGATCAGGCCGACCTTCTCGCCGTGGCGCAGCAGCCAATCGACCGTCTTGTGCGCCGTCTCGGCGCCCGAGCCCATCACCACCACGACCTTTTCGGCCTCGGGATGGCCGACATAGTCGAACAGGGCGTAGTTGCGGCCGGTGACCTCGCCAAAGCGCGCCATGGCCTTGGCGACGAGGCCTGGGCAGGCGTCGTAATACGGGTTGCGGGATTCCTGCGCCTGGAAGAAGGTGTCGGGATTCTGCGAGGTGCCGCGCACCACCGGGGCGTCGGGGCGCAGCGCGCGCTCGCGATGCGCCGCCACCTGCTCGTCGTCGATCATGGCGCGGATGTCGTCGTCGGACAGGGCGGCGATCTTGGCCACCTCGTGCGAGGTGCGGAAGCCGTCGAAGAAATGCAGGAACGGCACGCGCGAGGCGAGCGTCGCCGACTGGCCGATGGCGGCCATGTCCTGCGCCTCTTGCACCGAGCCCGAGCACAGCATGGCGAAGCCGGTCTGGCGGCAGGCCATCACGTCCGAGTGATCGCCAAAGATCGACAGCGCGTGGGTGGCGACGGTGCGCGCCGAGACATGCATGCAGAACGAGGTCAGCTCGCCCGCGATCTTGTACATGTTCGGGATCATCAACAGCAGGCCCTGGCTGGCCGTGAAGGTGGTGCTGAGCGCCCCGGCTTGCAGCGCGCCATGCACGGCGCCGGCGGCGCCGCCCTCGGACTGCATTTCGGTGACTTCGGGCACCAGCCCCCAGATGTTCTTGGCGCCTTCGGAGGCCCACTGCTCGGCCAATTCGCCCATCGTGGAGGACGGCGTGATCGGATAGATCGCCACCACTTCGCTGGTGCGGAAGGCGACCGACGCGCACGCCTCGTTGCCATCCACGGTGATCATCTGGCGGTCAGCCATGACAACTGTTCTCCGAAAATTGTAGTCTATCGACCAAGGGGATACCCCTTTCGAGGGATACGAAAATTGCGCCATTCGGGAAACGAAAGCAACAAAAATTCGCTGCACCGCACCCCTTCGGCGCGCCCGCACTATGGCTGGGTGGTGGTGGCGGCAAGCACCATGGCGGTGTTTTGCTGTTTGGGGTTGGGCCGGTTCGCGCTGGGCATGCTGCTGCCCTCGATGGGCGTGGGGCTCGGCCTGACCTATCGCGAGATGGGGTTGATCGGCACCGGCAATTTCATCGGCTATCTGGCGGCGGTGCTGCTGGTCGGGCCGCTGGCCGGCCGGTTGGGCGCGCGCGTGGTGATAACCTCGGGGCTGGCGCTGGTTGGCGGCTCGATGCTGCTGGTCGGGCGGGCCGGCGGATTCGTCGAGGTTCTGATCCTTTACGTCCTGACCGGAATCGGCAGCGGCGCCGCCAATGTTCCGGTGATGGGGCTGGTCTCGGCGTGGTTCGCGCGCGGCGCCAGGGGCCGCGCCGCCGGGTTCGTGGTGATCGGTTCGGGCTTCGCCATCGTGCTGGCGGGAACGCTGGTGCCTTCGATCAACGCGCAGGCCGGGGCCGAGGGCTGGCGCTGGGGTTGGTGGAGCCTGGGCGCCATCGTGCTCGCGGTGGGCGCCGTGTCGGCCGCGCTGCTGCGCGATCGGCCCGAGGATATGGGATTGGCGCCCTATGGCGAGCCCGCGCCCCCGCCCGCCTTGGCCAGCGCCTCGGCTCCGCCGCCCGCGGGTGGCCGGATGCTGTTGCATCTCGGCCTGCTCTACATGGCGTTCGGCTTCACCTATTCGATCTATGCGACCTTCATCGTCACGGCGCTGGTGCAGGATCGCGGCCTGCCCGAATCCTCGGCCGGAACGCTGTGGGCGTGGATCGGTTTTCTCAGCCTGTTCTCGGGGCCGCTGTTCGGGGCGCTGTCCGACCGGCTGGGCCGCAAGGCCGGAATGATGGCGGTGTTTTCACTCCACACGCTGGCCTACGGGCTGGCGGCGGCGCCGCTGCCGCCCGCCTTCCTCCAGCTTTCGGTGGCGCTGTTCGGACTTTCGGCGTGGAGCATTCCGTCGATCATGGCGGCCGCCGCCGGCGACTATCTCGGCCCCGAGCGCGCGGCCACCGCCTTCGGCCGCATCACCTTCCTGTTCGGATTGGGCCAGATCGTCGGCCCGGCGATCGCCGGCGAATTGGCCAAGGCGACCGGCGGCTTCGAGTCGAGCTTCGCGTTGGCCGCCGCGGTGACGGCGGCGGCGGTGGTCGGCTCGAAGCTGCTCAGGACCCCCGCAGGTCCTTCACCCTGACCGCCTTGCCCTGCGAGCGGGGCACCTCGCCGGGTTTCATGACGCGCACCTCGCACGACACGCCGATCATCGACTTGACGTGGTGGCGGATCTTGGCGGCCATCGAGGGATAGGCCGCGTCGCCGATCAGGGGCTGGGCCTCGGCCTCGATGGTCAGGTGGTCCAGGCTGCCCTGGCGCTCGACCACCAACTGGTAATGCGGCTCGATGCCGGGGAAGCCGATCAGCACCGATTCGACCTGGCTGGGATAGATGTTGACGCCCCGGATGATCAGCATGTCGTCATTGCGCCCGGCGATCTTGAGAATCCGCCGATGGGTGCGGCCGCAGGCGCAGGGCTCGTCCGAAAGCCGGGTGATGTCGCGGGTGCGGTAGCGGATCATCGGCAGCGCCCGCTTGGTCAGCGTGGTGATGACCAACTCGCCGACATCGCCGACCGGCAGGGGCTCCAGCGTATCGGGATGGACGATCTCGAACAGGAAGTGGTCCTCCCAGCCGTGCAGGCCGTCGCGCTGGGAGCACTCCATGGCCACGCCGGGGCCCATGATCTCGGACAGGCCGTAGCTGTCGACGGCCGAAATCCCCAAGCGGCGGTCGAGTTCGGCGCGCATCGCCTCGCTCCACGGCTCGCCGCCGAACACGCCGACCCGCAAGGCCGAGGATCTCAGATCGACGCCCTGGCGCTCGGCCACCTCGGCCAGGTTCAGCGCGTAGGACGGAGTCGCGGCGAGCACCGAGGCGCCGAAATCCCGCATCAGCGCGATTTGCTTCTCGGTGTTGCCGCCCGAGATCGGCGTGACCGTGCAGCCCAGCCGCTCGGCGCCGTAATGAAAGCCCAGCCCGCCGGTGAACAGGCCATAGCCATAGGCGTTGTGGACCACGTCGCCCGGCCGCACCCCCGCCGCCATCAGCGAGCGCGCCATCAACGAGGTCCACACCTCGAGATCGGCCGCCGTGTAGCCGACCACCGTGGGCTTGCCGGTGGTGCCCGACGAGGCGTGCAGCCGAACCACCTCCTCGCGCGGCACGGCGAACAGGCCGAAGGGGTAGTTGTCGCGCAGATCGGTCTTCACGGTGAAGGGGAATCGGGCCAGATCGGCGAGGCCGCGCAGGTCGCCGGGCCCGACTCCGGCCTCGGCGAAGGCCCGCCGGTAGTGCGGCACGCGGTCCTGGGCGTTGGTCAGCGTGGCCTTCAGGCGCTCAAGCTGCAACGCGTCCAGCCGGTCGCGCGGCAGGCATTCGACATCGGGCGCGTACAAGGCGGAAACGTTGGTCTGAGCGGTCACTGCGGCCCCCCTTCGGCAAGGCTTGGTTATCACCAATTCGCGCGCCTTTTGCCAGAGCTTGTTGGGCGGCCGAATCCCTTCGGTGGGGCGGGAGTACGATTCGGAGTGGATTCCATCCGCCATTCTTCGTACTCTGAGGCGGCTGGCGGCTGATGCCCGTCGGCCAACCGCAACCGCGAAGGGGGATCGCATAGTGGCGGAGCGGCACCGCCCTCTCGACGGGATGAACGAAGGACGCCGCGGCTTGCGTGGCGTGATCGCTCGCCTGCTACCCGAGCGTCAGATCCTGGTCCGGACGAATGGTCGGCACGCGCTGCTGACCCTTTCGACGCGGCGCCAAGTCGCCTTTTTCGCCGTCCTCTTGGTGTTCCTGGGCTGGAACGCGCTGGCGACGCTTGCCTGGTTGAAGCGCGAGGACACCCTGGCCGAAATGCGCGGCGAGGTCGCCGAGCGCGAGCACGAGATCGACGGCCTGAAGGCGTCGTACCGCTCGGCGTTCGGGCGACTCGACCACGTGCAGCGGTTGTTCGGCGACATCGGCAACGAGATCACCAATATTCAAAGCAATCTGCTGGCCCTGGCCGAACGCCAGATGGGCGCGGATCGCTCGAAGCCGCGCGCTGGGCCTACGCCCCCCCATCGCGCCGAAACGGCGGCGCTGGCCGACCGCATGGCGCATGTCGAGGAGACGCTGTCCTGGCTGCGCTCCAGTCACAACGAATTCCTGCGCCACGCCACCGATCTGGCCCAGGGTCGGGTGGGGGAAATCGAAAAGGCGCTGGCCGGAGTCGGCATCGACGGAGACGCCCTGCTGGCCGACGGCGCGAAGCCCTTCGGTCAGGGCGGCCCCTTCTTCAATCTCGATTCGAAAAGCGGCGAGCCGGCCTGGGCGAGCACCCTCGCCTCGCTCAATTTGGGTTATGAGCGGCTGGACAGCCTGACGCAGGTGATGCGCGCTCCGCCGCTGGGGACGCCGCTCGCCGAGTACGACGTCAGCAGCGCCTATGGCGTTCGCAACGATCCGATCAACAATCTGACCGGCGTCCACGAAGGCATCGACCTGCTGGCGCCGATCAACACCCCCGTGCACGCCACCGGCGCCGGGCTGGTCACCTTCGCCGGCTGGCGCGCCCGCTATGGCCGGCTGATCGAGGTCGACCACGGCATGGGAATCACCACCCGCTACGCCCATCTGGCGCGCATCAACGTGGCCGTCGGCGAGCGCGTCGACCGCCGCAGCGTGATCGGCCTGCTCGGCAACAGCGGCCGATCAACCGGCCCCCACCTCCATTACGAGGTCCGGGTGGCCGGCGAACCGCGCAATCCCCTCAAGTTCATCCTGGCAGGCAAGAATGTTCTCCAAGGGCAGTAAGTCGAGCAAGGACGCGCAACGTGGCGTTCCCTCAATCATCAGCGCGGATGCCAAGCTGATCGGCGACATCGTCAGCGAAGGCGAGGTCCAGATCGACGGCCAAGTGGCCGGCGACATCCAGTGCCACACCCTGGTGGTGGGCGAAAGCGGGGCCATCACCGGCGCCTGCGTCGCCGAGGTCACCCGCATTCACGGGGCGATCACCGGCTCGGTCACCTCGCGATCGGTCTATCTGGCGAAGACGGCGCGGATGATCGGCGACATCACCCATGAAAGTCTGGCCATCGAGCCCGGCGCCCTCATGCAAGGCCATTGCGGCCGCATCGAGGACGACGAAACCGTCGCCACGCCGGCCGCCAAGCCGGTCGAGGTGCCCGCCTCCTCCCCCCCCGCCCCGCTCGCCCTGGCCGACAAGCGGGACAAGGAGACGCCGGAGATGAAGGAAGCGGTCTAACAGGCTGCGGAAAAAGCCGGCGGGCCGCCTTGACTCGCCCCACTGGCCCCTTTGAGGCGGTGAAAAGCAGGTGGGGAAACACCAAGGACACCAAGGACACCAAGGACACGAAGCGGGCGGCGATGGCCGTCATACCCGCGAAAGCGCCGCCTTCGCGGGAATGGCGGGACTTTCTCCGCAGCCTGCTAAACGCCGTTCCATCGACGCGACAGGAAATGCCCGCGAAAGCGGGCATTATTTTTTGTTCGAGCGGCGGTCCACCGCCGCCGCGCGTCGAACCCTTCGCCGTCATGCCCGTTGCTTGACACGGGCATCCACGTGTCACCGCCCATGCCATCGTTTCCAAGGCCGTTACCACGGAGCCGCGTGGACAGCCGTGGATCAAGTCCGGCCATGGCGAGTGGAGAGGGCGCTCCAGGACCGGCTAGGCTCAATGGCGGCTTTGCCGCCGATGGGGCGGTTCATTGGCTCGCCGGTTACCCCTGCAGGCCGAAGCGGCGGATCAGGCGGTAGGTGTTGCGTTCGCTGACGCCCAGGGCCTTGGCGACCTTGCTGCGGTGGCCGTTGTAGCGGCCGAGCAGCATCTTCAGGTATTCCCGCTTGACCTCTTCCAGGGTCGGCTCGCGTTCCAGCAGGATCGGCAGCACGGTCGGCGCGACGGCGCGTCGGCGATCGGACGAGATGGCCAGATGCTCCTCGGCGATCATCGCCTGCTCGCCGGACAGGATGATGGCGCGCTCGACGACGTTGCGCAGTTCGCGGATGTTGCCCGGCCAGTCATAGGCGGTCAGCACCTCGACGGCCTTCGGCGAGAGCACCTTTTCGATGCGGCGCGAGAAGTCGTGGTTGCGGATGAAGTGCATGGCCAGGTCGGCGATGTCCTCGCGCCGCTCGCGCAGCGGCGGCACCGTGATGACGAAGGCTTCAAGGCGATAGAACAGATCGGCGCGGAAGGTGCCCTCGCGACTCATCGCGGCCAAGTCGCGGTTGGTCGCCGCCACGATGCGCACATTGGCGTCGAGGTCGCGGGTGCCGCCGACCCGGCGGAACCGCCCGGTCTCCAGGGTGCGCAGCAGCTTGGCCTGGACGCCCGCCTCGATCTCGCCAATTTCGTCGAGGAACAGGGTGCCGCCGCGCGCCCCTTCGATCAGGCCCTTCTTCTGCTGCTCGGCGCTGGTGAAGGCGCCCTTCTCGTGGCCGAACAACTCGGACTCGAACAGCTGCTTTTGCAGCACGCAGCAATCGACCGGCACGAAGGGCTGGTCGACCCGCTTCGAGCGGGCGTGGATGGCGTGGGCCACCAGTTCCTTGCCGACGCCGCTTTCGCCCTGGATCAGCACGGTCATGTCGCTGGGGGCCACGGCGTCGATCAATCGGTTGACCTCGGAAAGCGGCTTCGACGAGCCGACCATGACGTGGCTGGTCTGCCCCACCCTGCGCTTCAGGAACTGGTTCTCCTTGCGAAGCTGGGCGGTTTCCAGCGCCCGCTTCAACACCACTTCGAGTTCATCCAGGTTGATCGGCTTGACCAGATATTCGGCGGCGCCGCCCTTGATGGCTTGGACGGCGTTCTGCACCGAGGCGAAGGCGGTCAGCATGACCACCGGCTGGATATGCCCCAGCCGCGACAGCAATTCGAGCCCATCGGCATCGGGCAGCCGGCAGTCGAGCACCAGCAGGTCGGGCTCGTTGGCCTCCATCCAGCTTTGCGCCGCCGCCCAGGTGCGCACACCTTGCGGGCTATCTCGAGGAACTGCGGGACATTCTTACGTCTTTGGCCGGCGTGCCGCGACCGCTACCCGCCGAACCGGCGGTGATGGCCTGCGCTTCGAAGAAGAAAGGCCAAGCCCCCAAATGCGCGGCGGCTCATGCCTGAGGGCGAGATTTCATACCCCTTGTGCGCAAGCGAACCCAAGGGGTATGAGTCGCCCATGATTCGATGGATCGGCACCAGCCTGAGCAGAAAGTTCCTGGTGTTCCTGGCTGCCGAGCTTTTGGCGGCCTCTTTGCTGTTTTTGGTTTTGTTCATGTGGCTGTATCAGTCGCAGCTCCAGCAGGAACGCAGCCAAGCCTCGGCCCAGGTCAACCAGCTTCTTCAGGCGGCGCTCGAGAACGCGATGCTCAAGCGCGATCTCGACGGCCTGCGCGACATCGTCGACCGGCTGGGCGATCAGGACAACATTCGCGGCGTCGAGATCGTCAATCCGTTGGGCGAGATCCGCTTCTCGTCCGACCCCGCGCGGGTCGGCCAGAACGTCGCGCCGTCTTCGGGTGGCGCCTGGGCCACGGGTACCCGTTTCATCGCCGACTCGGGTGGCCACGAGGTTCTGCGCAGCATCAATCCGGTGCGCAACAAGGAGCCCTGCACGGTGTGCCACGGGCCGCTCGACGTCTCGCCGGTGAACGGCATCCTGCTGGTCGATTACGATGCCGGCGCCATTCGCGCGGCGGCGAGCAGAACCGCCTTGATGCTGATCGGCTCGGGCGGGCTGGTGGTGGTCATCGCGGTGGCGGCCACGTGGTGGATGATGCGCCGCTTCGTCCTGGCGCCGATCCTCGAATTGCAGGGGGCCGCCCAGGCGCTGGCCGGCGGCGATCTCGAAGCGCGGGTGTCGCTGCCGGGCGACGACGAACTGGCCCAGCTTGGGCGCGGGTTCAACGGCATGGCGGTCAATCTGAGCGCCAGCCTGAACAAGGTGCGGGAGCAAGAGGCGTTCCTTCAGTCCCTGATCAACGCGGTGCCGGACGGCATCCGCGTCCTTGGGCCGGATTATGTCGTGGCGATGGCCAACGACGCCTATTGCCGACAGGTCGGCTACGCGATGAACGAGGTGGTGGGACGGCCGTGCCACGTCTCGAGCCAGAACCGTGACGAGCCGTGCCCGGCGACCCTCACTCTCTGCCCACTGGTCGAAATCCAGCGGCAGCCCAAGGCCATCAAGGTGATGCATGTCAACCGCAAGAAGAACGGGCAGGACATGCACGTCGAGATCAACGCGGCGCCGCTGCAACTCGCCGATGGTCGGGTGATGGTGGTCGAATCGATCCGCGATCTCGCCGCCGATATCCGCTTTTCCCACGAACAGAAGCTGTCGGCGCTCGGCCAGTTGGCGGCCGGCGTGGCGCACGAGATTCGCAATCCGCTGGCCTCGGTGCGGCTCGCCCTCCAGGGGGCGTTGCGCAATATGGAGACCGGCAAGGTTTCGGTCGAAGCGGTGTGCAAATATCTGCGGCTGGTCGATGGCCAGGTCGACAAGTGCATCGACGTGACCGACCGCCTGCTCAAGCTGTCCGCCAATGGGGGCGAACACCAGCAGCCGGTGCGCCTGCACCCGCCGATCACCGAAACGGTGTCGCTGCTGGGCTACGAGGCCGAGATGCAAAAGATCGAGGTGCGGCTCGATCTGGAACCCGAGGACGAGGATTTGCAGGTCATCGGCTTGGATGGGGAGTTGCGCATGCTGGTCCTCAACATGGCGCAGAACGCTTTCCACGCCATGCCGGACGGGGGAACGCTGACCATCTCGACCCGCGCTTTCGACGATCGTATCGAGCTTGCCTTCGACGATGTCGGGGTTGGCATTCCCGCCGATGTCCTGCCCAGGATCTTCGATCCCTTCTTCTCGCGTCGGGCCGATGGCTCGATGGGCACCGGCATCGGCCTGACCATCTGCAAAAGCATCGTCGAGAAGCTGGGCGGCACCATCTCGACCACCAGCGAGCCCAACAAGGGCACGCGTTTCGTGGTCACCCTGCCGCTTCCGGGTCGCGGCGCGTTGGGAGACGCCGTATGAGGGTTCACATTCTGGTCATCGAAGACGACAGCGTTCTGAACCAGTTGCTCGTCGCGCAAATCGAGGCCTTCGGCTATGCCGCGCAAGGTGTGCGCACCTGGGCGGCGGCGCAAAGCTGGATGGAGGCCAACGAGCCCGATCTGCTGGTGCTCGACTGCCGCCTGCCCGATGCCGATGGGCTCGAATTGCTGTCGCGGCT
>JADGAL010000469.1 GCA_015232025.1 Alphaproteobacteria bacterium | reverse complement strand
CCGGCGCGGGCGCGATCGGCGGCGCCACGGTCACCGGCTCGGCCACCGGCGGCAGCGGCGACGCCTTTCCGCCCGGATAGGCCGAGACCGGCGGCGGCGCCTCTTCGGCGTGGAGGGGAGCCGCGGCGAACAGCAGCGCCAGGGCGAGAAGGGCCGTTCCGATCTTCATTCCGTCACCGCGTGCTCGGCGCGGGCGCCGCCGCGATTGACCACGATCACGCCGGCCGCGCTTTTCTGGCCCACGGCGTTTCCGGCCGGGGCGCGGACGTCCAGGGCGGGCGCGTTGGCGCCCGGACGTCGCGGCTTGACCGCATCGAGGGTTTGCCCCTCGGAATCCTCGGGCAGGCCGACCATCGGACCGGTGCGCAGGACCTTCGAGACATGGAAACTGGTGGTGAAGCCGGGCGCCACGTCCTCGTCGATCTCGCCGTCGGCCCGGCTGCGCGGCAGCAGGTAGACGGTCCCCATCAAACCGGCGGTGATCACCCGCTCGGCCTGTTTGGGCGTCACCTCGAGCGTCGCCGTCTTACCCGCCATCGTTCCCCCCTTGTCCCCGCCCGGCGCCGCCAGACTGGTGTCGACCGCCAGCACGCGCACGTCGGCCACAACGATCTCGGCGGCCTGGAATTTTCCGCCGCCGCTTTCCGGCTTGACCTCCATCGCCACGACCACGTCGACGCGGTCGCCCGGCAACACGAAGCCGCCGGTCTGCGTGCTGGGCGTCACGCCCACCGTGACCGCCCGCATGCCCGGCGACAGCATGCCCGCCAGAAGCCCCGCCTCGTCTTGCCGGAACACCCCGTTGGCGGTCAAGGGCTCGCCCGCCAGGAACTTGCGCGCCACCGCCGAGCCGACATAGGCCGGCAGCGGATCGTCACCCTTGCCGCGCTGGACGTGGCGCGGGTCGATCATGGTGCGCGGCCAGGCCTGCCAGCGCAGATCGGTATCCTTGAGCACCGTCCCCGGCTCGAGGTCGCGCCCCGCCACCAGCACGTTTTCGGTATCGGTCATCACGGCTTGGGCGGCCAACGGCTGCGCCTTCTGCCCGTCCACGAACTGCTTGGCCAAAAAGGCGGCCAGCCCCGCCACCGCAAGCGAGATCACGACGAGCACGATGGCCATTGGTCGCATGGCTGCCTTTCCCGATGTCCCGGCCGAGGCGGAACGTTCTTCAACTTCTATACGCCCGTATAATCAAGCAGCAATTTCCTTAGTCAATCGTAAACGGCGGCCCCCGATGGCGACCCGAACAGTCTCGGAAAAGAAAAAAACTCCCCGCGACCGCTCGCGGGGAGTTTTTTGTTCCTTCGGTCGCGGCTTTCGCCGCGGCCCAGCGCTCAGAGGCTGCTGGCGACCGAGTTCAGCTTCGTGTTGAGATCGGTACCGATCGTCGTCAGCACGCCGATGATGACCACCGCGATAAGCGCCGCGATCAGACCGTACTCGATGGCCGTAGCCCCCGATTCGTCGCTGGCCAGCCGGTCGGCCAATTTCGCTTTGAGGCCGAGATAGTCCACGTACAGCTTCAACATACCATTCTCCTTTTCGACTTGCATCCTGCGCCGAAACGGACTTGCCCGTTGCTGCGCGCTCGGCCCAAACTACACCGCCAGACGTAGCTCGATGGCCGGGTGCACCCCACCGATCCCGATTGTAAGAGGCGGCCGGCCGGCTGACAACCGAATTCTCGCGCTGATAAATCCTTCTCATTAAGAGAAAATTTATCGATTTGTGCACCTTGTGACCGTTTAGAGCATCGCCTTGATCGAAATCATCAACCGTTCGCCCGACGTTCGAACCAAGCCGCCGCGGCATCGACGGCGAACACTGGCGCTGGCCGCGTTGATGGTCGCGGCCTTTCAGATTGTACTTGCCGGCTCGGGCGCGTCCCCGGTGCTCGATGGCCGCTTGCTGGACCCCGACTGCTACATGCGGCTGACGCGGGTCGCCTGGCTGCTGGACGCCGGAGGCTGGTGGGACGCGTCGATGCCGCGCAGCAACGCGCCTTATGGCGAGGCGCTGCACTGGACAAGGCCCCTCGATCTGCTGCTCGCGGCGGGGGCGTGGCCGCTGGCGCCCTTGCTTGGGCTCGAGCGCGCGCTGTTCGTGTGGGGCGCCCTGATCTCGCCGCTTCTGCTGCTGGCCGCGCTGCCGGCGCTGTCCTGGGCGAGCCGGCCCTTCCTGGATGATCGGGGCTTCCTGCTGCTGTGCGGTCTGCTGCTCGTCCAGCCGCAGCTTTCCGCCGTGTTCATGGTCGG
>JADGAL010000468.1 GCA_015232025.1 Alphaproteobacteria bacterium | reverse complement strand
CCGCATGAAGCGGCGCGGCTATGGCGGCGCCGCCGGCCGAGCCGCCCTGCTGCACGCCTTGGCCCATATCGAGTTGAACGCCATCGACCTCGCCTGGGACATCATCGCCCGCTTCGCCAGCCCCGACCTGCCGCGCGCCTTCTACGACGACTGGGTCCAAGTCGCGGTCGACGAGGCCGACCACTTCGAATCGCTGGAACGCCTGCTGGCCGATCTGGGAATGGCCTATGGCGACCTGCCCGCCCATGACGGGCTGTGGGAAGCGGCGATGAAGACCGCGCACGACCTCGCCGCCCGTCTGGCCATCGTGCCAATGACCCTCGAGGCGCGCGGCTGCGACACCACGCCGACCACCATCGAACGCCTGCGCCGGGCCGGCGAAACCACCGCCATCCCCGCCCTGGAAACCATCCACCACGACGAAATCCGCCACGTCGCCGCGGGAACCCGCTGGTTCCGCCATGTCTGCGCCCAACGGGGACAGGACGCGCCCACCCTCTACCACCACCTGATCCGCACCATCCACCGCTGAAGCGCGACACATGGTCCTGGAGTAGCGGACACATGGTTTCGGAGCACTTCGAAATCCTCCTCACCGCCCTCTAAAAGCCCGTCGAGAGCGCGTCAAGAGGGCTCTCAGGCGGGCACAGTGATCATCACGGCCAACCGGCCGTGAGGTCGAGGCCGGGCAGGTCGTCGTCGCCGGCCTCGTTGATCGCGCGCTCGATCGCGTCGGACGCGTCGCGCACCGACTTGACGTGGTTCCATAGCGCGTCGATCGCCGCCGCCTCGGCCGCCTCGGCCGCCTCGTCCGGGGTCCAGGCGCTTTCGCCCTTGAGGATCAGTTCGACGGCGCGCGCGGTGGCGTTCCGCTGCTTCCAGTCCGGGGCCAGCGCGAGGATGCGGCGACCGGCTTCCTCCTTGACCCGCGCCCCCATCGCCGCCCGCAGGTTGGGCTGCGAGGCCTCGGGCGGCGCGAAGCGCGCGGGGGCGGTTCCGGTGGGTGTCACTCTCTGGACCATGATCAAGCCCCCTCTCTCAGAGACCCGGACTCGTCGCACCACGCGGCCTTGTGACCGCCGTCGTAAGGCCGGGCGAGCCCGGCCTTGATCAGGCCCGACGCCAAGTCGGTGCCGTCTCCGAGGCGCACGCGGGCGACGGCCCGCCTAGCGTACTTGTCGTGGTCGACCTGCTCGAGCGTGAGGCCACCTCCCGCCATCCGCGCTTCAACCCAGGCTTTCGCCCGAGCCGCGGCCTCGCGCTCGGCCGGACAGCGCGAGCGCCTCTCGGGCGTGTCGACCCCGCGCAGCCGCACCGAGATGGTGAGCGTCTGGTCGAGCCAGACCTGCGCGGCTACCCGGATCGTGTCGCCATCCACCACCTCGATCACCTGGACCGGCACCGGGCCAGGTAGCGGCTCGGCGGCGGCGTCAATGGCGCCCAGCGCCACGGCGGCCAGAGCGAGAATCATACGAGCCAACATGGTTTCCTCCTGGTTTCGACGAGACTGGGTGGTGTGCCGCGCAGGCGCCGCTCGAGCGCGTGTGTGGCAGCCAAGATGTCGCGCCGCCGCAGCCGCACGCGCAAGGGCACGGGCGGTCCAGGGTACCGCCGCAGCAGCGTGCGGGCGACCCCTGGGGCGGCCTCGATATCGAGCCCGAACGCGCCGAGCAGCGCGGCGGCGACGGCCGTGACCGCTGGCCCGAGATAGCCGATGTCAAATCCCTCGGCCGGCGCCGGCACCGGCGCGCCATCGATGACGAGCAGCGTGTAGCCAGCCTCGTCACGGTCGAACCATGCCGCCGCCCTCCGCAGCCGGGCGAGACGATTGCGGCAGGACTCGGGCGAGCGGCCCTCCGGCGCGCCACAAGCCAGCAGGAGGGCATCCTCGGCGGCGTCCCACAGGCGCCTGTCCGCCGCCAAGCCCAGCGCCTGCGCCATCTTGCGCACGCAGTCGTAGCTTCGCCGCGGCAGGACCCGCCGCCAGCCATCGATCAGCGGCGTCCCACTGCGTATCAGTTCGGCCAGCGCCTCTTTTTCCTGCTCGCTCCACCGCGGCCGGATCAGATAGGCGGGTCGCTTGCGGCGGGCCGGGCTGATCCGGGAGCGGTCGGGCGGCGCAAGGACGAGCATGCGCGCCCGCGGCGGCGCCAGGCCCCGCAACCGCAACGCCTCGTGCGTCGCCCTTGCCGTGCGACCGCGCGGGAGGTGCCCGGCCTGGGCGGCGGCGATCTCGGCCACCGTCCAGGGGCGGCAGCCATAG
>JADGAL010000467.1 GCA_015232025.1 Alphaproteobacteria bacterium | reverse complement strand
CGGACGACGGGGCGGTGGAGCCGGCTGGGCATCGGGACCGACATGGCTTAAGCGGACGCCCCGCCGGTGGCGGGCGGGGCGAAGGTCAGCGGCATCAAGCCGGTGACCGTGGCCCGGTCCTTCGGGCTGACCTCATGGCGATCAAGAAGGAGGGGCAGGGCGGCCAGCCCGTGGGCCGGACTCGGGCGTGGGGCCGAATCCGAGGTCGCCGACGCGGTCGTCGCCGGCCGCCGCGAGGAATTCGGCCATACCGAAAAACTGTTGGGGCAAGGCCGCCGTGAGGACGCCGCGGCCCCACCCGTCGGGAGCCGCGTCGTAGAATGGCGACGGAAGCTCGTGGGGGGCGCTGACCATGGCCCTGGACCGGAGCGGCAGAACCGGCGAGATCGGGAACCCGTTCTCAAGCCAGGAGCGGGCGTAGGCGAACCGCGACTGTCGGGTCCGCCCTCCGCCCTCGACGGTGATGGCGCCCGCCGGGACCGGCCGCCCGTCCACGGTGACGTAGACGATCAGGCGGTCGATGCGTCCGTCGTCAGAAATCTTCCACATCGCGCCGTGCCGTCGCCCTCTTGCGTCCATGCACCTGTTCGAGGTCCTCTCCGATGGGGTCCGCCTCCAGCAATTCCGCGATCCTGTCTGGATAGCCGAGCACCGAAAGATAGCGTACCAGGGCGGCGATGCTGACGCCCGGCTTGCCGGCTTCGAGGTCGATGCAGGTCAGGCGGCTGACGCCGGCGCGTTCGGCGACGTCGTTCTGCGTCAGGTTCCGCCTCAGTCTGGCGCGCTTCAGCCTCTTGCCAAGGCTCTCGACGGCCCTTGCCTCGTCGCTCGCCAGCGGGATCGATCTCCGCATCTCTGTCCGTCCACTAATACCTTACCTGCGTTAAGGTATGATATTTCAGACATGATGCCAAGGGTATCGAGCCGGCGGCGAGCGCTGGGCATCGTTCTGAAGGCGGAAAGTTGGTGCACCCGACGAGATTCGAACTCATGACCTCTGCCTTCGGAGGGCAGCGCTCTATCCAGCTGAGCTACGGGTGCCGCTGGGCTCGCAAGCGAGCGAAACCCTGATATAGCGCAGCGCGACCCGGATGGCAAAGAGGAAAGCGAGAGGAACCAGCCGCGCGAAGAGCACGACGAAATCACAATTGTCGTTGCGACCGCCCGGTTCCGAAGCTCTCGTTCATCGTGACGAGTGGGGATGGATCGTCGGCTCGGGCGCGGGCGTCGTGGGTCTGCTTCTGGCGATGGCCGGACGCGGACATCGCCATCACCCCTCGGCTTCGGCAAATTCCTCGTCCGCACCGGGTCCCGATTCTTCGGCGAGCGGTTCCTGACTGGCTGCCCGGGCGTGGTTGAGCGCGAGCAGCCGCGCCAGCGCATCGTCTTCGCCGATATCCTTCGGCCAGCCGTAGGCGGTGGCCACCGCCTCGTCCAACACCCGATGCGCATTGTTCAGCCATGTCGGGCGCTGGTTGTAAAGATTGGTCAATGTGCGCTTCTTCAACTCCGCCTCGGCCTTCGGGCCGGTGGGCAGGATGCCGATCGGGGAAGCCCGGCGCCACCTCGGGCACGATCTTGACCAGATCGGGCGGGTTCAGCCAGTTGCGCCGCAACTCGTCCAGTCTCCGCGCCGCCGCCGCGATGGCCTGGGCGCGGGGATCGTAGGCGTAATCGGCGGCGGAAATTGAGGTGCATGAGCGACAGGTAAAGAAAATTGCCGGAGCCGCAGGCCGGATCCAGGACTCGATAGGACCCCAGCCGTTTGCGAAAAGCCATCCAGGCGGCGCGCGCGGCGTTCTCGGCCCTGGTTCGCGCGGCGTCGGACTTCGCCTTGTCGCGGGCGGCCCGTCGCCTTGCGATCTCGTCCTTGACGGCCGCCCACTCCCGGCGCAGCGGCGCGATGACCACCGGCTCGATGATCTTCATGATGGTCGCGGCGTCGGTGTAGTGGATGCCGACACCCCGGTCGGCCGGCCCGGCCGTTTCGCCGCCGCCCTTCCTCGCCTTTGTCGTGGGGTCGAACAGCGAGGCCATCACCTCGCGCTTCGCGGGGTTCAACCCAGCCTCGAACAGCGTGCCGAAGATGGATGGCTCGCAGATCCTTGATCTCAAGCCAGCCGAGCGGCAAGACCTCGTCGACCGGCTGGTGAACCATCAGCGCGCCCAAGTTCATGCGCGGATATACGACCGGGTCACGACGCGGTTGACGGCGGACGAGGCCACGGCTCTGGAAGCCCTGCTGGTCGTCCAGCCCGGATCCGT
>JADGAL010000466.1 GCA_015232025.1 Alphaproteobacteria bacterium | reverse complement strand
GCTCCAACGACGCGGCCGGCCGCCGAAAAACAGGACGCCAGATCACGCTCCCGGCTGATCCCCGGACCAGACTACCTGGGGAATTTTGCTCCGGCGCTTTTGGGGAAATTTCATTCGCCATTGACAATTTCGACATGACCGGCGCGGCGGGCGTCTGGGAGGGCCTGTTCATCACCGACGACCAGACCCAAGACGCCTGCGCCCAGACCGCCTTTCCCTGCCGCTTCACCGGCGTCTGGCAAGCGGCGGCGGGGCCGGGGCTGCCGGTGCCGTCCTCGGCGGTCCTGCTGCTCGCCGGGCTGGCCGGGCTCAGCGCGGGGCGGCCTCGTCCGAGCCGTTGCCGCGGCACGGCAGCAACGGATTGATCGAGGGGAAGGGCGGGAACGATCGGCCGAACGGCACCGGCATGGCGGCGCCGAAGGTCGAGACCGGGGCGGGGCGGGGCTCCTCGGTGGCGACGCAGACCCGGTTGCGGCCCTCGTGCTTGGCGCGGTAGCAGGCCTCGTCGGCGCGCGCGATGGCCTGTTCGGGGCCGTCCTCGGCGCTCATCGCGGCCAAGCCGATCGACACGGTGATGGTGATCCGGGTGCCGTCGGCCAGACTCACCGGCAGCCGCGCCATCAAGGTGCGCAGCCGGTCGAGCACGCGGCGCGCCGTCTCGTTGTCGGTGTTGGGCAGCAGGAACAGGAACTCCTCGCCGCCATAGCGGTAGACCGTGTCATAGGACCGCAGGCGACGCACGAAGAAGCGGGCGGCGGCGCGCAACACCTGATCGCCCGCCGGATGGCCGTAGGTGTCGTTGATCGTCTTGAAATGGTCGAGATCGGCGATCGCCAGGCAGCAGGGCTGGCCGGTGCGCTGGGCGCGCGTCCACTCGCGTTCCAGGTCGCGCAGCATGCCCTGGCGGTTGTGGACGCCGGTCAGCGGGTCGGTCTCGGCCAGCGCTTGGCGCAGCATCGAGCCGACCAGCCGGGCCTGATGGTCATAAGCCTCGACGGTCGCCATGAACGACAGGTACTCGTCGGCGCCCAGCCCTTCGCCGCCGCGCGCCTTGGCGGACAGATGGACGGCCTCGTCCTGCATCCGCCGCCTCAACCGGCACAGCTTGGCCAGCGCCTCCTGTCGGTTGGCGCAGGCGCCAGCCCCGCCACCCCGGCCGCGACGGGCCATCGTCTCGACCGTGGCGGGCAGGGCGGCCGGCGCCTCCGGCACGCCGTCCCCAAACAAGAGGGCCAGATGAACCCGCTTCAACCAGGCCAGATGCTCGGTGGCCGCCTGTTCGAGATCTTGGATGACACGCTCGTCGAGCTCTTGCGGCACGCTCGCCTCCCTTGGTCCGCGGTAAGTGTCTCACACGGAGGTGCGGGGTCGGGACGGCGAGGAAGGCGGAAGGGAGAGCCAGGAAGGGATAAGCCCCCTACGCCTTTCGAGGCATGGCGGGCGAGGGTGGCGGGGCGGCTCGACGGGCGGTGAGCGGCATGGTATGGTTGGTCAACCCTGGTCAGGAGCGCGTGATGCCGCAAACGATCAATCTCTATGATGCCAAGACCACCCTGTCCCAATTGGTCGAACGCGCGGCGGCCGGCGAGGAGATCATCATCGCCAAAGCCGGGCGGCCGCTAGCGCGCCTAGCCCCCCTGAGGACCCGCGGCGAAGCGCGCGTGCCCGGTCTGCTGAAGGGGAAGGTCCGCATCGCGCCCGATTTCGACGAGCCCTTGCCCGAGGACATCGAGCGCGCCTTCCGGGGAGAGGCGGGTTGAGGCTGCTCCTCGACACCCACATCCTGCTGTGGTGGGTGACCGATGATGCGAAGTTGCCCACCTCCGCCAAGGCGGCGATCGCCGATGCGGCGTCCGAGGTGTTCGTCAGCGCGGCCACGGCCTGGGAGATCGCCATCAAGCAGGCGATCGGCAAGCTCGAATTCCCGGTGGCCCAGTTCCCGGCGATCCTCGACCAAGCCGGCTTCACGCCGCTCGGCATTGAAGTCCGGCACGCGGTCTCGGCCGGCGCGTTGCCGCCACACCACTCCGATCCCTTCGATCGCATGCTGGTCGCCCAAGCTTGGCATGAGGGAATGACCATCGTGACCGTCGATCCGATGATACGCCTCTATGGAGTGGCGGTTCTCGGGGACGCCTGATCCTCGCCGCCGCCACCAAACACCTCGTCAAACGCGCCGATCAGCGCGGAGTCGACCTCGGCCATGGTCGGGGTGTGCCCAAGGTCCCATAGCGAGGTGACCCCGTGGGCGCGGATGCCGCAGGGCACGATGCCTTCG
>JADGAL010000465.1:1401-2281 GCA_015232025.1 Alphaproteobacteria bacterium | reverse complement strand
GGGCTGGGCGGCGGCACGGTCTCCGCGACCATCGCCGTCGGCATGGCGGTCAGCAGCCCGACAGTGGCCGAGGACGCCGCCTCGGGCACCGTCACCATCACCCAGGGCGCCGCCGAGACCCATTACAAGATCACCGCGATCACCGGCGGCACGCTGTACAGCGACGCCGGGCTGACCACTCAAGTCACCGATGGCACGTTCATCGGCGCGGCGGGGGCCACCACGCCGCTCTATTTCGTGCCCACCGGCAACCGCAATGGCACCACCGGCGGCAATGCCAGCTTCGTCGCCCAGGCGGCCAGCGCCGCGAACGACGTTTCGCTGATCGGCAGCCAGGTGACCAGCACCATCACCCTGAGCCCGGTGGCCGACACGCCGCAGCTTGCCGACATCACGGTGGTCGAGGACACCGATTCCGGCGCCATCACCATCACCCGCTCGGCCAATGACGGCGCCGAGACCACCCATTACAAGATCACCGGCATCACCGGCGGCACGCTCTATTCGGATTCCAACTACACGACCCAGATCAGCGACGGCGGCTTCATCACCTCGGCCGGCGCGACGACCAACGTCTATTTCCGCCCCACCGCCAACCGCAACAGCACCACCGGCGGCAACGGGTCCTTCACCGTCCAGGCCTCGCGCTCGGGCGACGACACCGGGCTGGGCGGCTCGACCGCGGCCTCGACCGTCACCCTGACCGCCGTCGCCGACACCCCCGGCGTGACCAGCGCCAACACCATCCCCGGCCAGCAGACCACCGATGGTCTGGCGCTGTCGCGCAGCGGCGACGACGGCGCCGAGGTGACCCATTTCAAGATCAGCAACATCCAGAACGGCACCCTGTACCGGAACGACGGTTCGACCCAGATCAATG
>JADGAL010000465.1:0-1373 GCA_015232025.1 Alphaproteobacteria bacterium | reverse complement strand
CGCGGCGGGGCTGAAATTCCCCCCCAGCGGCAGCACCGCCGGCAGCTCCGACGTCCAGGGCGCCACCTCGGCGGGCGGCGACGGGCTGAGTTCCACGGCCACGGCCAGCATCAATGTCGGCATCTCGGTGGCCAACGCCACCATCGACGAGGACACCGACTCGGGCGCCGTCGTCATCACCCGCGGCCCGGCCGATCAGACCTGGATCAAGGTCACCGGCATCACCGGCGGCAAGCTCTATTCGGATGCCGGCTTCACCACCGAGATCGGCTCGGGCAGCTTCATCGCCGCGGCCGGCGCCACCACCAACGTCTATTTCCGCCCCACCGCCGACCATACCGGGGCGGCCGGCTTCACCGTGCAGGGCGCGACGACGAACGGCGACGGCGGTCTGGCCGGGGTGACATCGGCCTCGACGGTGACCATCACGGCGCAGAACGACGCGCCGACCATCACGGTGCCGAACGCGGCGATCGCCGTCACCGAGGATGTGGCCTCGCAGATCACCGGCATTTCCTTCGCCGATGTCGATGCCGGCAATTCCAGCGTCACCGCCACCCTGGCGGTCGGGTCCGGCAGCCTGTCGGCTTCCAGCGGCGCTGGCGTCACGGTGGGCGGCACCGCCACCTCGATGACCCTGGCCGGCACCGTGACCGCGATCAATTCCTTCATCTCGGCCGGTTCGGTGACCTACACCACCGCCGCGGATTCGGTGGCCGACGTCACCCTGAACGTGTCGATCAGCGACGGCGGCAACACGGGGGCGGGCGGCACGCTGAGCGCCGGCCCGACCGCCGCCACCCTGTCGGTGACCAAGATCAACGACACGCCGGCCTTCGCGGACCTGAACGGCACACCGTCCCATACCGAGAACGGCAGCGCGGTGGTTCTGGATGCCGACGTCTCGGCGACCGACGCCGAACTGACGGCGGCCGATTCCTGGTCCGGGGCGACCCTGACCCTGGCCCGCAACGGCGGCGCCTCGACCGACGATCTGTTCGCCGCCACCGGCAATCTGGCCACCCTGACCGAGGGCGGAAACCTGACCTTGTCGGGCAATGCCATCGGCACGGTGACCACCAATTCGGCCGGCTCGCTGGTGCTGACCTTCGGCGCGGCGAGCGGCGCCCAGGTCGCCCAGGTGATGCGCTCGATCACCTACGCCAATTCCAGCGACGGGCCGCCGACCAGCGTGCGGATCGACTGGACGCTGTCCGACGGCAATGGCGGCGCGCAGGGCACGGGCGGCGCCAAGACGGCGAGCGGCTCGACCACGGTGGCGATCACCCCCGTCAACGACGATCCCGTCCTGGTCGCGGGCGATGCGGGCGTGATGCACGACAAGACCGCCCAGGTGTTCGGAGGGGTCGTGT
>JADGAL010000464.1 GCA_015232025.1 Alphaproteobacteria bacterium | reverse complement strand
CCATCGCCCACCTGGGCGATGATCCCCTGGTCGGGCTGCCCGCCGTGGCCGCCTGACGTACCCGGCCCAACCCGCCGGAGATCGAGATGGCCTCGCCGCTCCTACACCACTCCCTGGGACACGATCCTCGCCGTGTGATCCGGGAAGGATCGGGACACGGCCCCACCGTTGATCCGGAAGCGGATCGGGGCGTGATCCGAGTGGATCGGGACGCGGATAGCCCTTCCGTCAGAAGCGGGTCGAAAAGCGACCCCAAGCGAGGATCGGCCGTCCGTCAGAAGCGGAGCGGAACGCGGATCGGCCTTCCGGGCAAAGAGGATCAAAACGCGTGCCCGTCGTGATCCGGAAGCGGATCGGAACGACCGCCATCCCGGTGATCCGGAGCGGATGGAACGGGACGCAGGCACGGATAGGAAGGCAGAGCGGAAGCGGACGCGCCGCGACCCCAAGCGAGGATCGGATCGGCCGTGGAAGCGGGTCCGCGCCGGGCCAGCGCGCGGATGGCGCTCCCCGAGCTGCCCGCCGATGTCCGCGACGATGTCACGAAGCTGATTGGTGCCGGCCCGGCCATCCCAGCGACATGCGAACCGAGCCGCCTTCGACGCGCGCCACCGGCACGACGTCTCGGTCCTTGAGCGTGGTCAGGTGGATGATCTCGATGACCCCATGCGGCTCGATCGGTTCGACCAGCCGGCCCCGCCCGTCCAGCATCGGCAGGGCGTGGGCGCAGATCCAATTGCAGGTCGGGGGCAGCCGCCAGGCAGTCATGGCGCCCACCGCCAGGGCGAAGTTCAAGGCGGCCTGTTCCAGGAACTGGTCCATCGGCCGCAAGGCGCAGGTGGCCATCACGTCGGCCCAGGCGCCCCATTGCGGCGCGTCGGCGGCGCCCGCGAAGACGCCGGAATTGGCGATCGGCAGGGTGCTGAGCTGGTCGGCGGTAGCGGCGCCGAAATAGCCCGTATAGGCCAGGTGGTGCATCTCGCGGGCGGGATGCCCAAGCCCCGGCGTGAACAGGTAGTCGTAGGCGCGGTGCAGTTCCGGCACCAGACAGAAGCCGTGGCGCAGCGCCGCGCCGGTCAGCAGGCCCAGCACGGCGCCGTCCTGCACCCAGGCGTCCGCGTCGATCCAGGCGTAGACCGCATGGCCGGGGAAGTGCCGGGGCAGGAAGACCCGCGCCGCCATGGCCAGCGATCCGGGGCCGGCCAGGGGCCGGTCGGGCAGCACCACGCCGCGGTCGAGCGCCGCCACACGGGCGCCGATACCCTCGAGCCAGCGCCGCTGCTCGGGGGTCAGCCCGACGTCGAGCACCCCCAAATCGACCGAGGCCCCTTCCGCATGGCCGCGGATCGACGCCAGCAGCGAACGGCAGAGCGGGAAGTAGGCGGAATCGGCCGCCGTGATTATGATGGTCTCGCGCATGGTCGCAGTGTGGGGGATCGGCCCCGCGCTGGCAACCTGGGGAGACGACGAATGCCGGGCAGCCTCGAAGCGGGCAAGCTTTACGCCTACGCGACGATTTCCAAACTGCACGAGGCCGAAGCCATTCGGCGGGTTCTCGACATCGGTCCCGGCCAGGGAACCTG
The DNA here is from genome assembly GCA_015232025.1 of Alphaproteobacteria bacterium. Lineage (GTDB taxonomy): Bacteria > Pseudomonadota > Alphaproteobacteria > Rhodospirillales > Magnetospirillaceae > JADFZP01. Next base: position 706 of record JADGAL010000464.1, on the reverse strand, counting down.
GCACGACATTCTCCGCCTGGACGACGCCCATTGGACCGGCGTCGAGGTGTGGGGGCCCTATGTGATGGCCTTCGCCCTTGAGCGCGTCTACGACCGCATCATCCATGGCGACGCGCGGTGGGTGGATTGGCGCAAGGTCGGGCCGGTCGATTTGGCGATCTGCGGCGACGTGCTCGAGCACATGCCCGAGCGGGACGCCGTCGCGCTGGTCGGCGATCTGCTGAAGACCGCCCGGTTGGTGCTGATCTCGCTGCCGGTGGTCAATTATCCCCAAGACGCCACCGAAAACCCCTTCGAGGAGCATGTCGAGGCCGACTGGACCGACGAACGGGTGCGCGGCGCCTTCCCCGCCATCCGAATCGGCCATGTCGACGGCCCGATCGGGGTCTATCTGCTGACCGAGGATCCCGCCCTGGCCGAGCGTCTGGTCACGCTGCACGCGGCGTTGAGGCCCATCCTGGAACAAATGGGCCAAGCGCCGGCTTGATCACAGCCCCGCCGCCTTGGTGAGGTTGACCCTGAAGCGATCGCGACGACGCTGGTAGCGCCGGGTCATCTCGGCGGTGGCGTGGCCGAGATGGGCCTGGACGTGGCGTTCCTCGACCTCGGCCGAACTGGCCAGGCCGGCGCGCAGCGAGTGGCCCGCGAACAGCGTTCGGCGGCGCCCCTCGGGCAGGTCGCCGCGCAGGCCGGCGGCGAGCGCCAG
>JADGAL010000463.1:1916-2327 GCA_015232025.1 Alphaproteobacteria bacterium | reverse complement strand
GCGGAGTTGCGCGTTTCCCGCCAGACCCTTCACCGGATCCTGGCCGGGGAGGGGGCGATCACCCCGCACATGGCCGTCCGGCTGGGCAAGTTCTGCGACAACGGGCCGCGCCTTTGGCTGCGGATGCAGCAGGCCCACGACCTGTGGCTGGCCGAGAAGGCGCTGGAGGAGGAATTGAAGCACATCCCCAGCCACGCCGATCAGGCGGCATAGGGTCAGTCCGCCGCCCGTCGCACCGAGGCGGTGATTTCGGCGATGGATCGGAACAGGGTCAGCGGGTCGTCCTTCGAGGGCGGGAAGCCGCGCCACCGCCAGAACGCCGCCGCGTCGTCGTCGATGGCGCGAACGACCAGGGCGCGACCGCCGATCAACTCCGCCGCCTGGACGCAGCGGATCAGTGCGTGGCGCAGC
>JADGAL010000463.1:0-1887 GCA_015232025.1 Alphaproteobacteria bacterium | reverse complement strand
CGGCATCCGTCGCCAGTTGGCCGAGCAGCAGACAGGGCACCGGGTCCGGCGGTTGCCCGGTCCTGATCGACCTGGGCAGGATCGCGGGCACAATGGCGGTGGGCGCCAGGCCGTAATAGCCCACCACCCGGCCGGCCTCGTGCACCACCAGGACCACGGTGAAGCCCTTTTGCTGGTTGGCCAGGGCCCGGGTCTTGAGCCAGTGGTCGAGAGCCGGCTTGCCGCAGGCGAATTGCGAGACGTCGTGCGAAGCGGTCAGAAGTTCCGGCGCGGAAAGCGCCACCGCTCAACCCCTCTCCCAGGGCGGCTGTCGGCGCAGCACCTCGACCAGGGCGGGAACGGGCTCGGCCGGCGCGGACATCGCCGACATGAAGGCGTCGAAGCCCTCGGGGCTCATGCGCAGCGGGCCATTGTCCATCAGGACCTCTTCGGCGGCGCGCACCGCCGCGTCCCGCACGAAGTCGGTGCGTGAGCGCCCCCGCAGACCGGCCGCCCGGTCGATCAGGGCGAGATCGGATTCGGGCAGGCGCATCGAGAGCGGGTGATCCTTGCGACGGGCATCGGCGACCATGGCGTCTCTCCTTCCCAACCGCCTCTGACGTGGCGTTGCGTAGCGCATATTACAATACGCTCCCCATTGGGGCACGGGGTTTTTGGACCCCTCGCGGCGGGCCGGAACGCGCTCGCGGCCGGGGCGAAAACTGGCAGAAATTTGACCTTTGGAAGCCGCGCGCCTGATTCGCCGCGCTTCTTACCAGCGCCGGCCCGAAATTCTCGACAAACCCGTCACTGGTGCGCAGCGTGAAGGTGCGGTCGAGCGTCCCGATGTCCAGCGCCTCGGCCGGGCGCAGCGCCTCCAACGCGAGGAGAAGATTGAGGTCTGGTGGGCTCATTCCTCAGCATAGCGACATATGGCGCCCGATGCACGGGGCGACTGCAAACAATGCGCCTTCCGCCATGTCACGAACAGGCCCACCCTTTCTTTTCTGAAGAGCTGATCCCAGGAGGCCGCCAATGTATGAAGCCGTCCGGCCGACGCCGGTTGAAACACTCCCCAAGAGAAGGCTTCATAGCCGCCGCGCTGGTGGTCGATTTGACCACATGGAGATGGCGGCGGCGCCCGCCGTCTCATCCCTCCGTCAACGTTGGGAGCCAGAGGAGTAGCAAGAACGCCAGCCAGAAAAGGAAAAAGGCGCTCCCCGTCACCTGAGGATTACGCAGCAGCGCTTCATACCGGAGCACTTTCGCCCAACGTCCGCCATCGCTTCTTGGAAGCGATGCGGACAGAAGATCGGTGACGCGGGAAGTCAGCCCCGCCGCGATCGTCCGAACGGCCTTGAGGCTTCCAATGGCGGCGATATCCCCCTCGGGGACGGTTATCGGCAATCGAGCGCCGCGCCGGGCGCCGATCCAGGCCACGGCGACGGCGACCACCCCGAAAGCCACTGGCGGCACGGTGTGGGCGATGCCGTCCATCGCCGCCGCCGCCGTCAGGATGTCGGGCAACCTGAACGCCGCGTAGATCATGGGCGCCGCCAGGGCCGTCAGCGTCGCCAATGCTGGAACCGGGGCGGGCACGGTCGTCGCCAGGGATCGCCGCAGCCATAGCAGCCGACCCAACATCAGCGTGGTGGCGAACGAGGTCAGCGGCAGCGCCGCCGCCAGCCAATTCGGCGCATGGTGCTCGATCCCCATCTTGGCCAGCGCCCCGCCGGTCAGCGGCGCTCCGGCAAGAGACAAGGCGAGGAGCGGCATGGTCAGCCACGCCGCCAGGAAGTCCTGGTGCTGATGCTGGCCTTGGCGTCGCTTCTGCTCGGACTCTTTCCCGCCCAGCCGCTATCGGTCATGGCCATCGGCGCGCCGACGCATTCGTGGAGCGCCGAACCA
>JADGAL010000462.1 GCA_015232025.1 Alphaproteobacteria bacterium | reverse complement strand
TCCCTGCTGATCGTGGTCGACGGGCGCTATCGCGACATCCCGGTGCTGCCCTTCGCGGTGCCGGTGTTCGGCACGCTGGGACTCGCGGCGTTGGCCGGGACGCCGCGCTGGGGCGCGCTGTTCGGGGCCGGAATGGGCGCGCGCCGGGCGCTCGGTCTGGGGGCGGCTTTGGCCCTGTTGGCGGTCGCCAACCTGATCGCCGAGGGCTTGGCGATCACCGGCCGCGACTTCGTCAAGATGCATCCGACCTTGGCCGAGCAGTGGCCGCTGGTGCTGGGCGCGATGGTCGCCAACGCCCAGGTGCTGACCTGGTCGGCGATGCTGGCGCTGCTCGCGCTGCCCTTCCTCGCCCAGGCGCGTCAGGGACGCCGGACCGGGCAGTAGGCGTAGGGCGCCGGGCCGATCGGCGAGGACGGATGCCCGCAGCGGCTCTCGTCCATCGCCAGCCCGTATTCGTCCAGCTTGCGCCGCACGTCTTCGATCTCCCACGAGGTGAACAGCATCGCCAGCGGCCCGTCATGGGCGGCCACCGCGGCCCGCATCACGTCGTTGAAGCGCACAGTGGTCTCGCGGATGTTGGTGAAGGTGCTGTCGATCCGCAGGAACCGCATGCCCGGCGGAAAGGCCGGGATCAGGAAGCTGAGCGGCTCGTGCCCGGCCATCAGGACCATCGTGCGATCGGGGGACTCGATGGCGGGAAGGGCGACCTCGACCGCCTTGTCGGTCCACGCCACGCGCCCCCAATCGGCGGGTCTGGTGGTGACCAGCAGAAGCGCCAGGGCCACGCCGGCCACCGCCCGATGGCGGCCAAGCGCCACCAGCAGCAGCGGCGGCGCCAGCATCTCCAGCGGAACGAGGTAGCGGTAGATCGCCGACAGCGCCAACCAGGTGAGATAGGCCAGCGACACCGCCGCCATGAGATAGCCGCGCGCGCCGCGCCCGCGCCAGGCCACAAGGGCCAGCGGCGCCGCCAGAAAGGCGGCGAGGACGCGGAAGTCGCGGAAATCGACTTCGCTGGTCAGCCGCTGGTCGAACGAGAAGAAGAAGGGGAACAACAAGCGGCTGGCCGGCGTCAACTTGTCCAGATACATGCCGTCGCGATAGGACTGGAACAAACCCCAGGGCGACTTGAAGATTTGGTTGAAATACGGAAACGTCGGATTGCCGTATTGCTCCCAAAGGAACCACATCCACGGCCCGGCGGCGACCGCCAAGCCGGCCAGCACGCCCAGCCCGAAACAGAACGAGACCAGCAGGCGCCGTCCCGGCCGATCGGGGGCCAGCAGAAGCCCGAAACAGGCGCCGACCGCGTAGACCACCATGGTCATCTTCAGCCCGAAGGCGATCCCCGCCGGTATCCCGGCGGCCAAGGCGATCATCGCCGCGACCCGGGCGCGCCCGCCGAACAGCCGCTCCCACTGCGACACGATGACCAGCAGCGAGGCGTAGAAGCCCAGGCTCAGCAGGTTGTCGTAGAACACGGTGCCGATCTCGGCCATGGCGGCGGCGCCCAAGGCGCCGGTCACGGCGGCGGCCAAGGCCCATCCCGGCTCGACCCCCAGGCGGCGCCCCAGCGCGTAAAGGGCCAGGGCGTTCAGCCCATGCAGCATGCCCAGCAGGAATCCGACCACCCGCGCCGGCAGCGCCTGCGCGGCGACGAAGAACGGCACGTCGAGCATCGGATTGTGAAAGGTGGGAATCTGCGCCGCGAGCAGGTCGAAGCCGTGCCGCCCCTCGAGATACGCATAGGCGTTGTACCAGTGGTAGTTCCGCAGATCCCAGTTGGCGTCCATCCCCAGCCACAGCGCGACCAGACCGAAGGCGAAGGGCAGGGCGGCGAGCAGGGCGGGGAAGGCGAAGGTCGGCATGTCGGGCCTGATAGTCTCCCGCCCGGATCGCGTCAAGCACATCGGCAGGGCACCCGGATGGTGACTGGTGACATCCGCGCGCGATCCCCATCCTCATGGCGTGGCCCGGCCGCGAGAAGGACGTCCATGGAGCTTTCCGGCGAGCACCTGATCCCCGCCCCGCGCGCCCGCGTCTGGCAGGCGCTGAACGACCCCGCCGTGCTGAAGGCGGCGCTGCCCGGCTGCGAGGAACTGGTCAAGGTGACCGATCGCGAATATGCGGGCCGGATGCGGGTGGCGCTGGGCGCCATCGACGTGGTCCTGCGCGGGCGGTTGCTGCTGGGCGATCTGGACCCGCCGCGCGGCTGCGTGCTCAGCGCCGAGGGGCAGGGAGGGGCGGCCGGCTGGGCGCGCGGCTCGGCCCGCATCGGTTTGACCGAGGAGGGCGACAAGACCCGGCTGTCCTGGCACGGCACGGCCGAGGTCGGTGGCAAGCTGGCCA
>JADGAL010000461.1 GCA_015232025.1 Alphaproteobacteria bacterium | reverse complement strand
CTCGCCGCGGTGCTGGACTGGTACAGCCGCCGCGTCCTGTCCTGGCGGCTGTCGGTCACCATGGACACGGACTTCTGCGTCGAGGCGGTCGAGGAGGCGCTGGCCAAGCACGGAAAGCCGGAGATATTCAACACGGACCAGGGCAGCCAGTTCACCTCCGCCGCCTTCACCGGGCTGCTGTCGGACAACGGCATCGCCATCAGCATGGACGGCAAGGGGGCTTGGCGGGACAACGTCTTCGTCGAACGGCTGTGGCGGTCCGTCAAGTACGAGGAGGTCTACCTGAAAGCCTACGACAGCGTCGCCGAGGCCCGCGCCTCGCTCGGCCGCTATCTCGACGCATACAACGGCGTGAGGCCCCATTCGAGCCATGGCGGCCTCACGCCGGACCGCGCCTACTTTGACAACCTGCCCCAGGCGGTGGCAGCATGAATTTCGCCGCCGTTGTGGCGCCTCATTCCGGTCGGGCTACGCCCTCCCTGCATGAGGCGCCACAACGGCGCATCGCGACGGCAACACACGGGGGTGATCCACTTATAAATCGCGGAACTCTGTCCAAACCAACCCGACCACCTCTGAACGGGTGGCCGGATTCCAATCGGAATGCCTGGCCGGATAAATCGGAATCCGCAGGACATCCCCAGATACGGCACACGGTGCGCTATACAGAAATATCTCCGAGGCGATTTAGGGGGCTGTGGCGGTTGTCCCCCTAGCCATTTCGTTGAAAGAGCATCAAGATTTTGGTACCGATGTGCATATGGCTTTTTTGCATGGGATCGCTGTATGAAGAAGCACCTATCTAAATCTGACGTGGCGAACGCATGCTTTTTTCGGACATCAACTAGAAGGCCACACCGCAAAGCGTTAATACAAATAACAGAGCAATGCAACCTCAGTTGCGCTCACTGCTTTGTTGATGCAAAGCGCAAAGGGTCAATGCTATCAATTCAGTCATTTTCGGATAATGTGCTACCACTCTTGCTTGACGCAAGAGTGGTTAGCGTTAGCCTAACCGGAGGAGAGCCTACCGCTCACCCTGATATTTCTATATTTATAGAATTATTAAGCGCGAATAGTCTGGATACTACAATTTGCACAAATGGCGTTTTTTTGCCGGACGAGTTGATTTCGCTTTCAAGAAAGCTCGGGCGTATAAAATACAATGTTAGTCTCGATGGCTTCTCGGAAGAGAGCCACAGTAAATTTAGAGGAGTAAGGAACTGCTTTTCGCGCACTGTTTCGAATGTACGTCGTCTGGCAGATAACAATTTGCTCAAAGGCATTTTGGTGACGCCAAATAAAAATGCAGGAGCAGATGAATATGAAAATATCTGTTCTTTTGCAGCAGATGTTGGCGCGGAATTCGTTCTTCTAAACCCTTTATCCTCATTCGGTCGCGGCGAAAAATCACGAAAAAAACTTGAGGCGTCCCAGGGTATGATGCGCGACATAATAAATTTGACCGCAAAGTTTTCTGATATGATTGATGTGGTTTATATACGATTTCCAAATGACGACCGCATGTTAACCGCTTGTGAGGCGGGAAACATCATATATGTCTTTTCGTCTGGCGATGTAACCGTATGTCCGTATCTTGTATTTGCCGCGCGAACGGCAAATAGCCGGCATGATCCAAAAGAATTCATTGTTGGCAATGTATTTTGCGACAATGATTTGTCCGCGAAGCTTGACAGCTATAACTATGCAAATTTGAATCGCGCACCAAAAATTTGTGGCGCTTGCGCCAAAAGCAACTGTGGGCGCGGCTGTCCTGCTGCTGTCGTTTCCGGCGGCCTTCCACTAGGCGAGCTTGACACTGAAATGTGTCCGTTTAGCCTTGTCCAAGGCGCTTCTTTATCATGAGAAGTTGCGGATATCCGCCGGTCACCACCGAAAATTCTTTGGCAATCCCCCTAATAAATGAATGAATAGATTCAAGCTCATCCTGCACTTCCTCGAAGTCTGTGTGCGTCTCTACCTCGAAATATTTACCCAGGCCATCCACATCATCATACGCCACCTTAAATTTTCCACACCTCCATTCCTCTCGCTGCTTCTTCACATGGATGGCAATGCTATACCCGAGATCTTCCAGCATCATTAGCGCTATTGATGGATCAGAAACTAATATTTCTCTTTCATCAGAATAAACGTACTCGCCTTTATCATTGCGCCGCACAAGTTTTAAACACAGCGCCGCTTTCGATTCATTCTCGACCCTTATTCTAAACCACCGGTCATGCGCGCCGAACACCATCTCCTGGGTCTCGCGCGGATAGGCCACCACCAAGAACATCCGGCTGTGGCACAGGCGGATGTGGGCCACCTTCACCGTCGTCGTCACTCCCGCGAGCACCACG
>JADGAL010000460.1 GCA_015232025.1 Alphaproteobacteria bacterium | reverse complement strand
CGGCGAGACCACGTCGTCGGCGCCCTGGCGCAAAAGCTCGAGCGCCTCGGGCGGGCAGGGCGACGGCGCCAGCACCAGGACGGGCAGCGCGCGGCCCTCCTCGGCCACCACGCGCAGGGCCTGGGCGGCGCCGAATCCGGTCATGTCGTAGGCGGCCAGCACGGCGTCCCAACCGCGCTCGCCCAGCGCGTCGCGGAACGCCCGTTCGGTGTCGACCCGTTCCACCAGCGCGTCGACGCCGCAGGCGCGCAGGCCTTCGGCGACCAGCGCGCCGCATGCCGTCCGATCGTCGACCAGCAGGATCTCCAGAGGGGTCATTCCCCCAAGTTGGCTTCGCCAACCGCCCGGTGAAAGACGGGCTCGGCCAAAAGATGGGGCGGCCCGCCATCTTGCGGGGGCGTCCCGCCGCGACCCGGCGCGAATCCGGGTGGCCGGCGCAACCAGGACCGCCCCGGACTGTTGACCGGACGCGCCGCAACGACGGAGAGGGATCGGCCGATGCCAATGAGAAGCCGTTTCGTCGGCGGCGGCGCCTGAGGTGTTCCCCGTTCGCGAACCGCCCCTCGACGAGCGGAGCCTTGAGGCCGGCCTGGACGCCCTGGTTCGCGACGGGATCTATGCCCAGGTCACCGGCGCCTTGACCAGCGGCGTCCTGCTGGTCGGCTTCGCCTTGGAGATGGGCGCCGACAATGTCCATATCGGCTTGCTGGCCGCCGTGCCCTTTCTGGCCCAGCTTGTCCAGATTCCGGCCATCCTGTTGGTCGAACGCTATCGGGTGCGGCGCGCCGTGGCGGTGATCGCGCTGACCGCCAGCCGCCTGCTTTTGCTGCCCATGGCCTTCCTGCCGCTGGTCGCCTCGCGCGACGCGGGGCTGGGACTGCTGGTCGCCCTGGTCGCGTTGAACGCCGCGCTGGGCGCGGTGGCGGCCTGCGCTTGGAACTCGTGGATGCACGATCTGATCCCCGAGGGCCGGCTGGGGGCGTTTTTCGGACGCCGGCTGTCGCTGGCCACCGGCTTCTCGATGATCGCCGGGCTGGGCGGCGGCTTCTTCGTCGATTTCTGGAACGGGTGGCAGCCCGACCAGCGGAGTTGGGCCTACTCGATCCTGTTGCTGCTGGGCCTGGCGGCGGGCGGCGCCAGCACCTGGTATCTCGCCCAGGTGCCCGAGCCGCGCATGGCCCCGCCCGAGCGGGCGATCAACCTGCGGCGCATGGTCGCCGAGGCGTTCCATGACCGCAATTTCCAGCGGCTGTTGGCCTTTCTGGGCTCGTGGAACTTCGCGGTCAATCTGGCCGCCCCGTTCTTCGCGGTTTATCTGGTCGACCAGCTTGGCTTCGAAATCTCGTTCGTGACCGTGCTGATGGTCACCAGCCAATTGGCCAATACGCTGTTCCTGCGGCCCTGGGGCCGGATGGCCGATCGCTTCAGCAACAAAGCGGTGCTTTCGGTCTGCGCGCCGTTGTTCCTGCTGTGCGTGCTGGCCTGGACCTACACCGCCGTGCCGCAACGCCACGGGCTGACGGTGCCGCTGCTGTTCTTGATCCACATCGCGATGGGCACCGCCTCGGCCGGCATCACCCTGGCCTCGGGCAACATCTGCCTGAAGCTGGCGCCGCAGGGCCGCGCCACCGCCTTTCTGGCCACCAGCAGCATGGTCAACTCGCTGGCGGCCGGCATCGCGCCGATCATCGGCGGGATTTTCGCGGACGATTTCGTGGCCCGCGAGCTGGCCCTGGTGATCCGCTGGGCCAGTTCGAGCGAGACCGGGGAATTCCTGACCCTGCGATTCCGCCATTGGGACTTCTTCTTCGCCTTCGCCGCCCTGTTGGGGATCTACGCGCTGCACCGCCTGACGCTGGTGCGCGAGGAGGGCCAGCCGCACGAGAAGATCCTGTTGCAGGAATTGATGATGGATGCGCGCCGGACCATGCGGAACCTGTCGCCGGTCGCCGGGCTGCGCGTCCTGACCACCTTCCCCTTCGGACATCTTCTGCTTGCCGCGCGACGCAAGCGGATGCGCGACAGACCCGGCCAACCTTGAGAGGTGCGCATGGATGAAACCCTGATCTGCTTCTCGCATTTGCGCTGGCGCTTCGTCTATCAGCGTCCGAACCACCTGATGGCCCGCTTCGCCCGGACCCGGCGGGTGTTCTTCTTCGAGGAGCCGATCCCGGCCGAGGACGGCGAGGCCCGCCTGATCCTGGGCGAGGCGCCCGGCGCGCCGGGAGTGACGCTGGTCACGCCCGCCCTGCCCGACGCGCTGGACGCCGTCGCGGCGCAGCGCGTCCTGCTTGACGGGCTGATCCCCCAGGCGGCGATCGAGCGGCCTGCGGGTTTCGGCCCATCTGAAGGGCTCGCCGGTGGGCTATGA
>JADGAL010000045.1:15428-15923 GCA_015232025.1 Alphaproteobacteria bacterium | reverse complement strand
GTCGATCGCAGCGACAGCGGATGATCGAGCAGCCGGGCGCAACGGCTGACCACCGACAGCCCCAGGCCGAGGCCGATCGAGCGGTCGCGGGCCTCGTTGCCGATCTGGTAGAAGTCCTCGAAGATCAGCCCGTGCTCGGCGGCGGGAATGCCGACGCCGCTGTCGCGGACCTCGATCCGCAAACGATCGCCCCGCCCGCGGCAGCCGATCAGAACGCCGCCGGTCTGGGTGTAGCGGATCGCGTTGACCACCAGATTGCGCAGCATGCGCGCCAGCAGGACGGGATCGCTGTCGACGATCGCGCCGCTGGGAACCACCCGCAGCGACAGGTTCTTGGCCGCCGCCACCGGCGCCGCCTCGTTGGCCAGGCCGGCGAGGACGCATTGCAGGGGAAAGGCCCTGCGGTGGACCGGGGTGACGCCGGCCTCCAGCGTCGACACGTCGAGCAGCGCCGCCAGCAGCTCCTCGCCGCTCTCCAGCGCCTTCGAGGCCATC
>JADGAL010000045.1:0-15378 GCA_015232025.1 Alphaproteobacteria bacterium | reverse complement strand
TGTTGCGCAGCACCTCGAGGTAAAGCCGCAAGGCCTGGAAGGGTTGCCGCAGATCGTGACTGACCGCCGCCAGGAAGCGGGCCTTGGCGTGGTTGGCGCGATCGGCCTCGGCGCGCGCCGCCTCGGCCTCGCGGCAGCGGTGCTCCGCCTCTTCGGTCCGCTCGCGCACCGCGGCCTCCAGCATCGCCCCGCGCTCGCGGTCGGTGGCCATCCGGTTCGCCACCATGATGTAGGCCATGGTCAGAACCGCCGCCGCCATCACGGCCATCCCGGAGTCGGCCAGGATGCGCTCGCGCCATCCGGCGATCACCGTGTCGAGTCCGATGCCGAAGGTGACGAACACCGGGCGGCCCTCGATCTTGCGGAAGGCGTAGATCCGTTCCGTCCCATCCACTTGCGCCACCGAGCGGAAGGTGCCGACGTCGGCGGCGCGGCTGGCTTGCATGAACCCGGTCCGCGCCCCCAGCTTCAGGGGCTTTTCGAGGCTGGGATGGCTGGCGATCACCTCGCCATCGGCTCGCAGGATGGCGACCCGAACGTCGGCGTTGCCTTCGTTCAACCGCTGGAAAATCGTGGTGAAGTAGGAGACGCGCATGCTGGCGGCGATCACGCCGTCGAAGGTGTCGCCCGGGCCGCGCCGTCGCGCGACGACATAAATCCATTCGTCGTCGAAGCGGCTGCGGAACGCGCCGCTGACGTGAACGCCGGGCGACGCGCGGCTATCCGCGAAAAAATCGCGGTCCGACACGTCGGCCAACAGCGGCCCGCTCCGCGTGCCGGCGACCATGCGTCCCTGGGGATCGATCAGGAACAGATTGAGGATCACGCCGGAGAAATTCAGCAGCGGACCAAGGTCCGGGCTTTCGCCCAATTCGCTCCAGGAGAGGTCGCGGGTTCGGGCGTCGGCCAGTTCGACCATCATCTCCTGGGTTTCGAGCACCCGGCCGACATGCTCGTGCAGCAGGTCGACGTTCTTGCGGGCGTCGCGATGGGCGTCCGCGACACGATCCTGCCATCCGGTCAAGGCGGCCATGCCAAGCGCGATGGCCGGAAGAATGCCCCCGACCGCGATCGCCTTGCCGTAATCGCGCCAGTCCATACGCCGCCCGTGCCGGTTCCTCGATCGGGAGAGCCTAACCAAGCGCGGCCGCGCCGGCCATCATACCGAAGGGAGGGATTACCCTCAGAACGGGATTTCGTCGTCCAGATCGGCCGGGCGGTCCCAGCCCGAACTCGCCCCGCCACCGCCCGAACCGCCGCCACCAGACGAGCCGCCGCCGCCTTGCGGGCCGGACGAGCGCTGCTGCGGCTGGCCGCCACCGCCATAGCCGCCTTCGTCGTAGCCGCCGCCGCCACCGCCACCGCCACCGCCCTCGCCGCGCCCGTCGAGCAGGGTCAATTCGCCCTTGAAGCGGCCGAGCACCACCTCGGTGCTGTAACGTTCCTGGCCGCTCTGGTCGGTCCATTTGCGGGTCTGGATCTGGCCCTCGACATAGACCTTCGAGCCCTTGCGCAGGTAGCGCTCGGCGATTTCCGCGAGATTCGGATTGAAGATCGCCACGCGATGCCACTCGGTCTTCTCGCGGCGCTCGCCGGACTGACGGTCCTTCCAGCTTTCCGAGGTCGCCAGCGACAGATTCACGATCTTGCCGCCATCCGGCATACTGCGGACTTCGGGGTCGCGGCCGAGATTTCCGACCAAAATGACCTTGTTGACGCTGCCAGCCATGCTCGACGCTCCCCGTGTGTGTCCGCGAACGCAATTTATGGCCCTCGCGTTCTCGCCGCAAAGGAAATCGCAGCCACCCTTGTTCGAGTCGGAACGACCGGCTTTTCCTCTGCGCTTGACCACTGCCCGCCATGCGCCCATTTGCCTTGCCGCGACCCGCCGAAGGTTCTAAAGCTAACGCTTCCGGACGCGGCATTGGAACCTTTGGTGGATTCATGTCATCAGCGATACGCGTGCGCGGCGCGCGAGAACACAATCTAAAGAACATCGACGTCGACATTCCCCGCGACCAGTTGGTGGTGATCACCGGGCTTTCGGGGTCGGGCAAGTCTTCGCTGGCCTTCGACACCATCTATGCCGAGGGCCAGCGCCGCTATGTCGAGTCGTTGTCGGCCTATGCGCGGCAATTCCTCGAACTGATGCAAAAGCCCGACGTCGACTCGATCGAGGGCCTGTCGCCGGCCATCTCGATCGAGCAGAAGACCACCTCGAAGAATCCGCGCTCGACGGTCGGCACGGTGACCGAGATCTACGACTATCTGCGCCTGCTGTTCGCCCGCATCGGCGTGCCGCACTCGCCGGTCACCGGACTGCCGATCGAAAGCCAGACGGTCAGCCAGATGGTCGACCGCATCCAGGAGATGCCCGAGGGCACCCGCCTCCTCCTGCTGGCGCCCGTGGTGCGCGGCCGCAAGGGCGAGTACCGCAAGGATCTGCTCGACCTGCAGAAGAAGGGTTTCCAGCGGGTCAAGGTTGATGGACAGCTTCACGAAATCGACGCGGTGCCGGCGCTGAACAAGAAGGTGAAGCACGACATCGAGGTGGTGGTCGATCGCCTGGTGGTGCGCGAGGGCCTGGGCGCCCGCGTCGCCGACAGCCTGGAGACCGCGCTGGGCCTTTCGGACGGGCTGGTGTTCGCCGAAGACGCCGAGAGCGGCGCGCGCACCACCTTTTCCGCCAAGTTCGCCTGCCCGGTGTCGGGCTTCACGATCGACGAGATCGAGCCGCGGCTGTTTTCGTTCAACAATCCCTTTGGCGCCTGCCCGGAATGCGACGGGCTGGGCGTCAAGCTGCTGTTCGACCCGGCCCTGGTGATCCCCGACGAGACGCGCAGCCTGCGCCAGGGGGCGATCGCGCCGTGGGCCAATTCGGTGGCGCAGTTCTATCACCAGACGCTCGAGAACCTGACCCGCCATTACGGCGTGTCGCTCGACCAGCCCTGGAGCACCCTGCCCGAGGCGGTGCGCGACGTGATCCTGCACGGCTCGGGTTCGGAAACCGTGACCATGCGCTATGCCGACGACAAGCGGATGTTCTCGCTGGACCGGCCGTTCGAGGGCGTGCTGCCCAACATGGCGCGGCGCTTCCGCGAGACCGAATCGGCTTGGGTGCGCGACGAGTTGTCGCGCTTCCAGATCAGCGCGCCGTGCGAATCCTGCGGCGGCAAGCGGCTGAAGCCGGCCGCCCTGGCCGTCAAGATCGCCGGCCTGGACATCGCCCAGGTCACCGAGCGCTCGATCGCCGAGTCGGCCCGCTGGTTTGGCGAACTCGATCAGCACCTGCGGCCCAAGGACCGCGAGATCGCGCGGCGCATCCTGCGCGAGATCAACGACCGGCTGCGGTTCCTGGAAGATGTCGGCCTCGACTACCTGACGCTGGGGCGCAATTCCGGCACCCTGTCGGGCGGCGAAAGCCAGCGCATCCGTCTGGCCTCGCAAATCGGCTCGGGCCTGACCGGCGTGCTGTACGTGCTCGACGAGCCGTCGATCGGCCTGCACCAGCGCGACAACGACCGCCTGCTCGCCACGCTGCGCCGCCTGCGCGACATCGGCAACACGGTGATCGTGGTCGAGCACGACGAGGACGCCATCCGCTCGGCCGACCATCTGATCGACATGGGGCCGGGCGCCGGCATCCATGGCGGCGCGATCGTCGCCGAGGGCACGCCCGATCAGGTGATGCGCCATCCCGACAGCCTGACCGGGCAATATCTGACCGGACTGCGCGCCATCCCCGTCCCCGGCCTGCGCCGGCCGGGCGATGGCCGCCAACTGGTGGTGTCCGGGGCGCGCGGCAACAATTTGAAGGACGTGACGGTAGGCGTGCCGCTGGGCACCTTCACCTGCGTCACCGGCGTATCCGGCGGCGGCAAGTCGACCCTGGTCATCGAAACCCTGTACAAGGCCCTGGCGCGCCGCCTGAACGGGGCGCGCGACGTGCCGGCCGAGCATGCCGACATCCTGGGCGTCGATCACATCGACAAGATCGTCGACATCGACCAGTCGCCGATCGGCCGCACCCCGCGCTCCAATCCCGCCACCTATTGCGGCGCCTTCACCGCGATCCGCGACTGGTTCACCAACTTGCCCGACGCCAAGGCGCGCGGCTACAAGGCCGGGCGCTTCTCGTTCAACGTCAAGGGCGGGCGCTGCGAAGCCTGCCAGGGCGACGGCGTGATCAAGATCGAGATGCACTTCCTGCCCGACGTCTATGTCCAATGCGACGTCTGCAAGGGCAAGCGCTACAACCGCGAAACCCTGGAAATAACCTTCAAAGGCAAGAGCATAGCCGACGTTCTCGACATGACGGTGGAAGAGGCCGCGTCCTTCTTCAAGGCCGTCCCGGCGATCCGCGAGAAGATGGAGACCCTGGCCCGCGTCGGCCTGGGCTACATCCATCTCGGCCAGCAGGCCACCACCCTGTCGGGCGGCGAGGCGCAGCGCGTCAAGCTGGCCAAGGAACTGGCGCGCCGCGCCACCGGGCGCACCCTCTACATCCTGGACGAGCCGACCACCGGCCTGCATTTCGAGGATGTCCGCAAGCTGCTGGAAGTCCTGCACGCCCTGGTCGACACCGGCAACACGGTGCTGGTCATCGAGCACAGCCTGGAGGTCATCAAGACCGCCGACTGGATCATCGACCTCGGCCCGGAAGGCGGCACGCGCGGCGGCGAGATCGTCGTGGCCGGCACTCCCGAAGAGGTCGCCGACTGCGAGGCCAGCCACACCGGGCACTATCTGGCGCCCCACCTGGCGCGCCAGTCGCGGCGCAAGGCGGGGTGACGGCGGCTATTCGAGGAGATCATCCGGCCGCGGCGGCCGGGTGCCCGCCTTGGCCAAAATCTCTTTCGCCCTCCCGCGCGTGGCGCGGGCGCGACGCGCGGCGAAGTAGCGCTCGGCCTCGGCCTGGGCGCCGACGCGCGTCGCCACGGCCAGCGCGATGTACTGATTGAGGCTGACCCCCACCTCGGCGGCCTGCGCCGCGGCTCTTTCCTTCAGGTCGTCGGGGAGACGCAAGGGAAACGTGCTCATATCCGGATCCTCTGCAAGATTTCCGCCGGCCGCTGCGCTCCGATACCGAAACGCGCCGCCGCGGCGGCCATGTGGCGCATGTTGAAGGTGGCGATGGCATCGGCGTTGCCATTCAGCGCGGTTTCCAGGACCAACTCATCGTCCGGATCGGCGCCCGATGGTCGCCAACGGAAGTCAAACGATACCGGAACACAGATCGCCGCAAGTTCGTCCAGCACCTCGATCGTTTCGGCCAGCGACAACGCGGTCATGCTCAGAACCTTGGGGCGTGTCAGAACCGCCTCGTATTCCAGCAGGAGTGGCGTCGACAAAACCAACAGCACATGCTCGTCGAGCACATCGAGGAGAAGCTGCCTCGATGCACCACGTTTGCTGTCGAAGGCAGCGACCATTACGTCCGTGTCGATGACGATGCGCAGCATGGTGACATCATATATGGCATCACCATGCCGCGTCAAGCCGCCCCTGCCCGTTAGTGCCCGTTAGCCACCCCACTCGGCGCGCAACTCGGTGATTCCCGGTCGCGGGTCACGGGGCGCTTGGCGGGCCAGGGCCTCGCCGGCCCGCCAGCGGCGGCCGATCGTTCGGGCGCCGTAATCGAAGGTCTTCTGCGCGCTGTCCTGGGGGCGCGAGCCATAGGCGAGGTGCAGAAGCCGCCCGCCCTCGCCCAGCCGGCGCAGCAGCTCGGGGCGGCGCAGCAACACCTGATGGGCATAGACGAGGTCCATGCGCCGCGACAGCGCCCGGTCGAGGTCGCGCGGCGGCGGCCCCTCCAGGCCGAACAGATCGATCAGCACGGCGGCGTGGATGGCGGGATCGAGGTCTTCGGGCTGGGGAATGTTGCAGGCCAGCGAGCCGTCCCAATAAGTGCGCCCCTCCACCTCGACCGGCGCGAAGTCCGGCGGCAGGGCGGACGAGGCCAGGACGTGGGCGGGGCCGATGCGTTCCGAGGCGGTGTCGAACACCACCTCGTCGCCGCTCACCGCGTCGACCGCGTTGATCACCACCCGCACGGGACCGTCATTGACCAGCCTGAAATCGACCAGGGCGTCGAGGGTCTGGCGCAACGGCGACAGGTCCAGCAGCCCGGTGTCGGGCGGCATGCGCGGCCGCGCCATGCCCGGCACGCCGGTCATCCGCGCGACGGCGCCCGAGGACAGGCTGGTCCAGCGGGTATGCCACCCGCCGCTGGGAGCGCGCATCCGCACGATTTCCCAAAACCGCTCGATCGCCGACACCCGCTCGGCGCCGCGATTGCCGGCGATCAGCACGGCATGCACGGCGCCGATCGAGGTACCGGCGACGCAAGAGGGCTGAAGCCCGTCGCGCAGCAACGCGGCGCAGGCCCCCGCCTGGAAGGCGCCCAGCGCGCTGCCGCCGGTCAGCAGCAACAGCCCGCTCCACGGGTTGACTTCCCCCGCGGGGGCACCCCCGGCGAGCGCGGGATCCCCCGGCCTCATCGATCTCCTCCGCGCCTACCGCACGGACAATAAACCGGAAGGCGTCGGACTTGTTCCCCGAATGTCTACCGCCTCACCCGACGGCGGTGGTCTTCAGGTGCTCGACCTCGTCGCCGGTGACCACGTCGTAGCGGGCCAGCGCGTTGTCGACCGATTTGGCGGTGATGCCGCGCCAGAAGCTCATCGCCTCGGCGCGATCGAGGGGGCCGTAGACCTCGAGCCGATGGCCGGGCGCGATGCGGCCGAAGCTGGTGTCGGCCCACTCGCCGCCGACCACGAACCATTCGCGCCCACCCTGGTCGCCCTCGCGCCGGATCACATAGCGGACCAGCGCGTTGTCGACCGTCTTGGCGGTGATGCCGCGCCAGAAATCGTGGGCGTCCTTCTCGGTGAAGGGGCCGTAGCGCTCCTCGGTCAGACCGTCGGCGATGTTGCTGAAGCTGGTGTCGGCATATTCGCCGCCGACCACGAAGAAATCCTTGGCCATGGCTCGCTTTCTCTCGATGAGGTCGCGCGTGCTCTTAAGGCATTCGCGGCGGAATGCCAAGAGCCATGGCCCATGGTGGACGCGCGGACGGCATCATATTAAGGTTCGGGTGAACGAGGGCTGGCGATGCTGACGCGGATCGAGATCAACGGATTCAAGACGTTCGAGGAGTTCAGCCTCGATCTGGCGCCGCTTCTGGTGGTCCTTGGCCCCAATGCGGTGGGCAAGTCCAATCTTTTCGACGCGATCCGCCTGCTGTCGCGCCTTGCCGAAACCGATCTGGCCACCGCCTTCAAGGAAATGCGGGGCCAGCCGCATGAACTGTTCCGCACCCAACCCGACGGCACCATCGCCTCGAAGATGAGTTTCGCCGTCGAGGTGCTGGTCGACCCGGTGGTCCGAAGCGGCTGGGGTGAAGAAAAGAAGCTTACTCAGACCCGCATCCGCTACGAACTCGTCATCGAGCGAAAGAAAATAGAAGGCGGACGCGAGAAGATTTTCGTTGTCGAGGAAAAGGCCGCCCCGATCCGCGCAAGCGAGGATCGCCTGAAGAAGGGTCGCCAAAACCCCAGCAAGTCATTCCGGCGTTCGCACCTCAAATACGCCAGAGTCTCGTCGTTTCTGGAAACCGTCGACGACGCCGGCAAGCCGACCTTCGAAATCCATCAGGATCAGTCGCACGGTCGCAAGCGGCCGGCCACGGCGGCCGAACGAACCGTCCTGTCCAGCATCACCAGCATCGAGTTCGCGCATCTCTTCGCACTCGGCGAGGAGATGCGGTCGTGGAAACTGGTGCAACTGGACCCATTTTCGTTGCGCCGCCCCAGCCCGATGAACGCCCCTGACACCTTGTTGCCGGACGGCTCGAACATCGCGGCGGTTCTGGCTCGCATCGAGGGCGAGAACCAGGGCTCGCTTGCCGAGATCGCCCGTGACTTGGCCGAGGTCATTCCCGGTGTGGCGAGCCTTCGCGTTTTCGACGACCCGGCCAACCACGAATACCAGATGGAACTGATCGCCCGTCATGGCCCCATCCATGCGCGCGTCGCGTCCGATGGCACGCTTCGCGTGCTCGCCCTGCTCACCCTGCTCCACGATCC
This sequence comes from Alphaproteobacteria bacterium, assembly GCA_015232025.1. GTDB lineage: Bacteria > Pseudomonadota > Alphaproteobacteria > Rhodospirillales > Magnetospirillaceae > JADFZP01. Next base: position 7,291 of record JADGAL010000045.1, on the reverse strand, counting down.
CCGCCACCGCGGCTTGATCTGCTTCGAAGAGCCCGAGAACGGCATTCACCCCGCCCGCCTCAAGGCGCTGATCCAAATCCTGAAGTCCCTGCTGACCTCGTTCGAGGACGAGTGCGACGAGGATCCCGAACCGCTGAGTCAGATGCTCCTGGCGAGCCACTCCCCTGTCGTTCTCTCCGCGCTGCAAGACGAGAATGCCATCGTGTTCGCCGACGTCACCACCATCGTCGACCCCAGCTCGGGCACCATGCGCCCGCGGACGCGCATGCGCCTGCTCCCCGATGGGTTGTTCCGGCGCGAGGCGCAAGCCTATCTCGAAACGGTCGGCAAAGGCGATCCGGCATGATGTGGCTGGCGAGCGCTCTTTATGCCGAGGGATCAACCGACGATCGGTTTCTGCCCACGCTGCTTGAGCGCATGGCGACGGAGATGTGCCTCTCCGGGCGCCAATCCGTCGAAGTCGCGCCGGTGACCACCGTTCGGCGGGCTGACGGGAGTTTGGTGGACAACGTGATGGCGGGGCTGCGGGACGTGCGGGGCCACGTTCACATTCTATTTTTGCACCAGGATGGCGGCGGTGACTGGCAGGCGGCGCGGCGCGACCGATGCGTTCCGTCGATCGTCGAACTGGCGCGGCGCGCCAGCACCGATGCGGGATGGTCAAACCTACGAATCGTCCCCGTGGTTCCAGTGCGCGAGATGGAGGCGTGGCCGCTCGCCGATCCTCAGGCGATCGCCACGGCGCTGGGCATCGCCGCGCCAATCGAAGACCTCGATCTGCCGGCCCGCCCCGAAGACGTCGAATCCATTCGCGACCCCAAACAGGTTCTTGAGCGGATCGCCTTCATTGGCCTCCGTGCCCGTCGCCGCAAACGGCGGCGGCTGAACCAAGTCCCCTATCTTTCGGGCATCGCCGAACGCATCGATCTTGTGCGGCTGCGCAGGGTTCCGGCGTTCCAGCGCCTCGAGGAGGATTTCCGAGAGGCGCTGGTTCAACTTGGATATCTTTAAGCGCTCGGCGTGGCCGCCGCGACCGCGCGCCGCCGCCGGATGATCGGAATCGCCAGGAAGGCCAGGCCGGCGATCAGCAAAGGGACGCCGATCAGCGGCCGGAAGAAGATCCAGGCGGTGGCGATGGTGACCAGCGACAGGCAAAGCGCGAGCGCCAAGGCGATCAACGCGGTTCCCGCCCCGAGCAGATCGCCCAGCAGAGGCAGCACGTCGCCCAGCACGGACAAGGGCCGCAGGACCAATCCGATGCCAAGCGCCATGCACACGAATCCGCTGATGCGCAGAACCCAAGTCAGAATGGTGTTCTCCCGCTCCTCGGCCTTGAACAGGCGGTCGGCGCTGACCTGGCCCTGCTCGACGATCACGATTTCCTCGCCATTGCTGGTCCGGTAGGGCTCCAGCGCGCTCTTGCTCTGGCGGGCCACCACGCTGACCTCGCTCAGCGGCACGAAGGAATAGCCGACTCGCCAATCGCCGATCCTCGGCTGGTCGGGCTTGCCGGAAAAGGCCCACTCGCCCTGCACGGCGGCGGCGCTGCGCATGTCGCGCTTGGCCAAAGCCGCCAGGGCCTGATCGGGCACGGCGCGCCAATCGTTGATCAGATTGAGCACCGGGCCGGTCAGGCGGAAGGCGCCGACGCTGGCGGTCTTGACCACCGCCTCGCTGTCGGCCAGCGGCTTGGCGGTGGGGTTCTGGTGGCCTTCGGGCTTGCGGAAGCCGCTCGAATCGTTGAGCGACGACGACCAGACCTTTTTGTAGCTGTAGGTCGTCTTGCTCGTGGTGCCGCCACCCATGTCCTTCTCGGTGGTGGTGGTCTCGTTCTGCTCCCACTGATAGACCTCGACCGCGCGCCGCAGTTTGAGCGCCGCTTCGGGCATCGCCTCGGCGGGCGCCAAGCGGTCGGGCGTGGCGAGTTGCCCGGTCAGGTGGACAAGGCGTCCCTCGTTGGCTGCGACCACGGCGGAGGACTCGACCGAGATCACGGCGGCGCGCCCCTCGGCGAGCGCGCGCGCGGTGTCCACCGCCCGGCCTTCGTTCCAAAACAACAAGGGAAACGCGATCAGGAACAGGATCAGGCCGACGACCATGCCGCCAAGCGCGCCCGAGATTCGGCTGCCCCACCCCTGCGTGGTGACTTCGGTGAAGCTGTCGCTCTCGTCATCGGCCATTTGTTCCACCCCTGTTCAAACATCCCGGCCGCAGTATCCAGCGAGTCCGGCCGTAATGAAAAGAGGGATTCGCTGACGGTCCCGCCAGCTATTCGACCTTGGCCACCACCAGCGTGACGTCGTCCTGCCGGGGGCGCGCGCCGCGGAACTCGGCCAGCGCGTCGGTGATGGCGCGAGCGATGGCCTCGGCCGGGCGGGAGGCGTGGGCGCGGACCAGATCGCGCACCGCTTGAAGGCCGAACATCTCGCCCGCCGGGTTGCGGGTCTCCCACACGCCGTCGGTGCCCACCACCAACACGCTGCCGGGCGGCCAGCCGGAATGGCTGAATTCGGAATAGGTCCAGTCGGGATCGACGGCCAGCGGGATATCCTCGCTGCCGACCTCGCGGAAGGCGTCGGCGACTGGATCGTAGATCAGGGTCGGCGCATGCCCGGCGCTCGCCCAGTGGACGGTGCGCGCCCGGGCGTCGGCCATGCCGAAGAACAGCGTGACGTATCGCCCGGCATGGGCGTCGGCGGAGAGTTGGCGGTTGAGCGCCCCCATCATCTCGCCCAGCTTGCCGGGCTCGGGGCGATGGGCATGCAGCAGGGCGCGCACCGTGGTCATGGTGAGCGCCGCCGCGATGCCGTGGCCGGCCACGTCGCCGACCGCCACCGCCACCCTGCCCTCGCCGAGTTGCGCCGGGCCGAAGAAGTCGTAATAATCGCCGCCGGTCTCGTCGCAATACAGCGAAATCCCGGCCAGATCGAAACCGGGCACCTTGGGCGGCGCCTGCGGCAACAGGTTCTGCTGAACCTCCTGGGCCAGGGCCAAGCCCTCGCGCATGCGGATGCTTTCCTCAAGCCGCGGCACCATGGCGTTGAACAGGCGGCCGAGCATTTCCAACTCGTCGCCCGAGCGGATGTGGGCGCGCGCCGCGAAATCGCCCTGGGCGAGGCGCTTGGCCGCTTCGGCGAGTTGGCTGACCGGCCGGGTGACGGCGCGCGAGGCGAACAGCGCCACCCCCATCACCGCCGGGGCGAACACCAGCAGGCTCAGCCACATCAGGATTTGTTGGTTGGTGATGCGGTCCAAAACCTCCTGGCGCGCCGCCAGCGCCTCGGCGACCACCGCGTGGTAGGGCACCACGAACACCAGATTGGTGCCCGGCTCGACGGCGCCCCCATAGGCCCACAGGGAATCGACCCCCTCGAAGGGAATGCGTCGCACCGCGGCCCGCCCGGCCTGAAGGTCGTCGAGCATGACGTCCTCCCGCGTGCCCGGCTCCAGCCAGGCGCCCGGCGCCATGCCGCCGTCGCGCTCGGCGATCAGGCGAAGGCCGACACGGCTGTCCGGGCGCACCGCCTGCTCGACCAGCAGGGCGCGCGCGGCGGGAAAGGGCAGATCGTCGACCGCCGACAGCATCGCCGCCACCGGCACGTCGATGGCCACCGCGCCGGCCAGCGGCAAGCCCCGTAACGGGGCCGAAATGGTCAGCACCAGTTGCCCGGTGACGGGATCGACGCGGGGCGGGTTCCACACCGCCTCGCCGGCCTCGCTCGCCGCCTCGGCCCAGCCGCGCCCGCCGCCGGGCAGTGGCACGGCATGCGCCGGATAGACCGCCTCGACGCCACCCGACAGCGAGATGCGCTGCCACAGCGCCTCTTGCGCATGGCGGGTGCGGATGTCGGCCAAGGCGGGCACCGCGGCGGCCAGCCGCAGCGGCAGGTCGAGTCCCTCGGCGGCCGGCGATTCGACCCGCATGGCGGCGCCATTGACCGGAACCCCGTGCCGCTCGGAGACGGAAAAGAAGCGGGTGGCGGTTTCCGGGACTTGGCCATTGTGGACTAGACGCGGCGCGGCGTCGGCCGAAGGCGGCTGCGAGATCGCCCGTTCGACGATTCGGGCCTCCAGCCGGGTGGCGGCCTCGAGAAGCTGGCGGCGCGCCCGCACCATGTCGCCGGCCTCGCGAATCGACAGCAAAAGCTGATCGGCCGAGCGGCTTTCCAGCACCTCCTGGGCGCGGTCGGCCAGTTCCAGGCCCAGCCGCCGGGTGGCGCGCTGGTCGAACCAGATCACCAGCACCAGCGGCACCAGGGCGATCACCGAGAGCAGGAACAGGAACTTGGCGCGGATCGACATCATGGCGGCGTCAACCGCCGCGCGTCACGTGCCGGGCGCCCGACTCCCAGGCCGTCATGCCGCCGGCCAGCACCCGCAGATTGGTGAAGCCGGCCGTCCGCATCTGGTGAAACGCGGTGCTGGAGCGGTTTTCGCTGCGACACACCACCACCACCGGCGCGGCGCGATAGGCGTCCAGATCGGTGGCCAAGGTCTTCAGCCGCTCGGGCAACACGTCGAGCGGCAGGTTGAGCGCGCCGCGAATATGGCCGCCGGCGTACTCGCCCGCCGAGCGGACGTCGATCACCAGAACGTCGTCGCCGCGCCCCAATTCAAGCGCCAGTTCCTCGGGCCCGACCAACCGCCCCTTCAGGCGAAGACGCCGCAACATCCTCATCGCGAGCAGCGTCCCGATCAGGACGGCGCCGAACAGCAGGGTTTGCTCAACCGCATCGGACATTTCATCCTCCCACGGCCCATAGCAGCGAGTCCGGCCGACGGAGTCAAGGTCATGGCCCTGGACTAAGGCCGCCAAGACGCCTAATTGAGGGACCCATGCGAGAGATTCACATCATCGGCGGCGGGCTCGCCGGAAGCGAGGCGGCCTGGCAGGCGGTCCAACGCGGCGTGCCGGTCGTGCTCCACGAGATGCGGCCGGACAAGGGCACCGGCGCGCATTCGGGGGGCGGTTTGGCCGAACTGGTCTGTTCGAACTCGTTCCGCTCGGACGATCCCGAATACAACGCGGTCGGCCTGCTGCATGAGGAGATGCGTCGCGCCGGCTCGCTGATCATGCGGGTGGCCTCGGCCCATCGCGTGCCGGCCGGCGGCGCCCTGGCGGTGGACCGCGACGGCTTCTCGGCCGAGGTCGAGCGGACGCTGGCCGAGCATCCGCTGATCACCCTGCGCCGCGAGGAAATCGCCGCGCCGCCCGCCGACTGGGATCAGGTGATCGTCGCCACCGGCCCGCTGACCTCGGAACCCCTCGCCGCCACCCTGCGCGAGGCGACCGGCGAGGACTCGCTGGCCTTTTTCGACGCCATCGCGCCGATCGTGCATCACGAGACCATCGACATGACGGTGGCCTGGATGCAGTCGCGCTATGACAAGGGCGAGGGCTCGGACTACATCAATTGCCCGCTCGACAAGGACCAGTACGAGGCGTTCATCGACGCGCTGCTGGCCTCGGGCACCGTCGCCTTCCACGAATTCGAAAAGGACACGCCCTATTTCGAGGGCTGCCTGCCGATCGAGGTGATGGCGTCGCGCGGTCGCGAAACCCTGGCCTTCGGCCCGATGAAGCCGGTCGGTCTACGCGATCCCCGCACCGGCCGGCGTCCTCATGCGGTGGTTCAACTGCGTAGGGACAACGCGTTGGGAACGCTGTGGAATATCGTCGGCTTCCAGACCAAGACGAGGCATGGCGACCAGGTCCGCCTGTTCCGCATGATCCCCGGTCTCGAACACGCCGAATTCGCCCGGCTGGGGGGCATCCACCGCAACACCTTCGTCAACGGCCCGCGCGTGCTCGACCCCAAGCTGCGCCTGAAGGCCCGGCCGGCGTTGCGGCTGGCCGGCCAGATCACCGGCTGCGAAGGCTATGTCGAAAGCGCCGCGATCGGCCTGCTGGCCGGCGTCTTCGCCAGCGCCGAACGACGGGAGCGGACGGTCGAGCGTCCCGCGCCCACCACCGCCCTGGGCGCCCTGCTCGCCCACGTCACCGGCGGCGCCGAGGCCGAGACCTATCAGCCGATGAACATCAATTTCGGGCTGTTCCCACCGCTCGCGGAACGCGCCAAGGGCCGCGACCGCAAGCGCCTCCAATCCGAACGCGCCCTGCGCGACTTGGCGCCTTGGATCGAGAGTTTAATACCGGCGAGCCAATGAACTGACCCATCGGCGTCAAAGCTGTACGGGCAATTCGCCGCCCGCTTCGTTCCTTGGTGCTCGCCTCCTCTCCACTCGTCATGGCCGGACTTGATCCGGCCATCCAACGCGGCTCCGTGGGAACAGCCTTGGAAACAATGGCATGGGCGGTGACACGTGGATGCCCGTGTCAAGCACGGGCATGACGGCGAAGGGTCGGCGCAAAAGGTTCAACGCCTCGAAGGGGCCAGTGAGGCGAGTCAAGCAAATGGCTCGCCGGTATAAGTTAACCACCAAGGCACAAAGACACAAAGGTTCACCAAGAAAGCGGAGTCCTTGGTGCCTTCTTGGTGTCTTGGTGTCTTGGTGGTTAACCTTCACTTGGCCAAGCGCCCCTCCAACTCCCGCGCCCAGTCGCGGTAATGACCGTGGTAGGTCGCGAACTCGGGCTTGTCGGCGGTGGCCGCCGCCCAATGCGCCAGCACCGGCGCCTGCATCGCCGCGAAGGCGGCCGGGTCGATCGCCAGCCGCGGTAGGATCGTCGAGAAATTCAACACCACGAAGCCGCCCGCCGGCTTGGCCGCCGCTTTGGACAGGGCCTCGGCGACCCAGGGGACCGCCGCCATCAGGCCCTCGGCATAGGCCCGCAGGGTGGGCGCCTCGGCCCGCAACTGTTTGCGCTCGGCGTCGAAATTCTCGCGATCGACCACCTTGCCGTCGCGCCAGACCACCGGCGCGCTTGGCGAAACGTCGCAGGCCCAGCCCGGCCGCGGGATCAGCATGGCTCGCTGATCGGATTCGTCGCGATAGGGGTAAAGCGGCATGGCGCGGCAGCGCAGCGGCTTGTCGGCGTGGATGCCGCACCGACCATCCGCTTCGAGCGCCGGACACGACGCGGCGCGGGGCAGATAGGACATCGGCGCGATCTGCACGGCGATCTTGCGGCCCACCGTGACGCCCAGCTCGGCGGTCACGTTGAAGGCGCGGGCGCCCCGGCGAACCGGCGTCCACACCATGGCGAGCGGAAACCGCGCCGCATGGGCCAAGGCGTCCGCCAAGGTCAGCGGCAGCCAGCCGTTGCAGCACTTGCCGCAAGCGGTGCAGAGGAAATGGCGCTCGGTCACCCGCAGCACTTCTTGAATTT
>JADGAL010000459.1 GCA_015232025.1 Alphaproteobacteria bacterium | reverse complement strand
GGTGGCGGCCCGCCGCTTGGCCGAGGCCGAGGGGCTGACCTTCGTCCACCCTTACGACGACCCGCTGGTGGTCGCCGGCCAGGGCACCGTGGCGTTGGAGATGCTGGCCGACGTCCCCGACCTCGACGATCTGCTGGTGCCGATCGGCGGCGGCGGGTTGATCGCCGGCATCGCGGTGGCGGCCAAGGCCTTGAAGCCGGGGATCGGGGTGTTCGGCGTCCAGGCCGAACTCTATCCGTCGATGGTCCAGGCGTTGCGCGGCGATCCGCCGCGCGCCAGCGGGCCGACCTTGGCCGAGGGTATCGCGGTGAAGTCGCCGGGAACCCTGACCCGCGCGCTGATCGCCGAATGGGTCGACGACATCCTGCTGGTCGACGAGGCGGCGATCGAGGAATCGGTGCTGACCCTGATCGAGGATTGCCGACTGGTCGCCGAGGGCGCCGGGGCGGTCACCCTGGCCGCGCTGGCCCGCCATCGGGCGCGCTTCGAGGGCCGCAAGGTCGGGCTGGTGGTGTCGGGAGGCAATATCGACTGCCGGGTGCTGGCCTCGATCCTGCTGCGCGGCCTGACCCGCGGCGGCCGCTTGGCGCGGCTGCGGGTCGAGATCACCGATCTACCCGGCGCGCTGGCCAAAGTCTCGCAGGTGATCGCCGAATGCGGCGGCAACATCATCGAGATTTATCACCAGCGCCTGTTCCATGACGTGCCGGTGAAGCTGGCCGAGATCGACGCGATGGTCGAAACCACCGGCGCCCGCCACGTCCATCTGATCGTCGAGCGCCTGCACGCGGCGGGCTTCCCCGCGCGGGTGTTGACCAACACGTCCGACGGGGAAGGCTGATCGGTTTGCGCGCGAGCGGATTCCCTCTATAGTCGCGGCATGGAACATGAAACCCTCGCGCGTCGTCTCACCGCGACCGCGGCCGGCCTGTGGCTGTCCGCCGCAGGGAGCGCCCTGGCGGCCGGAACGGCCACGCCGACCGACATTCCGGGCCTCGAAGTCATCGGCGCGGTGTCGGCCGAGTCGCTGCTTGGGGAATTCCAGACGATCTACGGCACCGATCAGGTCAATCCACCGTTCGAATTGGGGACCATGGGCTATGCCGTGCGCACCACCCAACCTTTCGTCGGTGTGCGCACCTACGTCCAGCCCAGGGACATGCCCGGCAAGGCGGGGCAGGTTGGCGGCTGGGTGATGCCCATCGCCCAGTTGCGCGGATTGACCAGCGCCGAGATCCAAGCCAACTGGGCGCTGCCGATCTATGCCGACGGCACGCGCAACAACATGCTCACGCTGGTGGTCGTGCCGGCCGGCGTGACCTTCTGGAGCGGCGTCGCCGGCCCGATCACCGACGCCGTGGACGGCACCGGCGATTGGGGCCAGGGTGGCGGCATCCAGTACTATGTCGGCTGGGGAGCGGCCGGCGTGCGAAGCTATCAGGTGCCGGCGGCCAACTATGTCGTCACCGGCGCCGCCGATCCGGGTCCCGTGCTGGTCTACGGCCCCCGGTTGTCGGGGTCGGCGCGGATCGTGGGCGGTTATCTCGACGGCCTGCCGGTGGCGGCGTACAGCGATCTCGACCGGGCGTTGCTGACGCTGGACGTGCTGAACCTGACCAGTCCGACCGACCCGGCCCCCCTGGGGGCCGCCGTCCGCCAGTTGAGCCCTGAAATTTATGGCGCGGGCCTGCGGGTCGTCGATCATCAAAGCGGGCTGTTCCTCGACGCCTTGGGCCGGCGCGCCGACTCGAAGACCGGCGCCTGGGTGGTGGCGACCGGCGCTTCGGCCGAATTCGATGGTTCCGGCGAGGTGACCGGCTACCGCGCGACCAGCCGGGCCGGCATGGCGGGGGCGGATTTCGGCGGGCGCGACGGCCTGACGCTCGGCGTCGGCGGCGCGTGGCTGACCAGCCGGCTGGACTGGCGCGACGCCGGCTCGAGCACCGGCACCGCCGACACCGCGATGCTGGGCGCCCACGGGTCCTATCGGATGGGGCCGGTCCTGCTGAGCGGCCAGATCGCCGCCGGCATGGGCTGGGGCGAGGTCGACCGCCGCATCACGGTGGCCGACAGCGGCGCTCTGCCCGGCATCTCGACCGCCATCGCCCGCACCGAGGCGGTGTGCGAGGCCTTCGTCCAGACCGTCGACCCTCAGCGCTTGGCCGGCTTGGCCGGCGGCGCGGCCGGTCCCCGCACGGAGGCGGGCTCGCGGCTCGAGTCGCGGCAGTCGAGCACCCAGATGTCGTAAACCGGATGCTCCATCGCCGACAAGGCGGGGCTCGAGGCGAACATCCAGCCGCGGAACAGGTCGGTGGCGGGCTGGCCGGGCCGAATCTCCCAGACGTCCAGGAAGGCGGCGGCCTCGGGCGTTTCCTCGGGGG
>JADGAL010000458.1 GCA_015232025.1 Alphaproteobacteria bacterium | reverse complement strand
GCGAACAGCGCCTCGCGCACCAGCAACTCGCCGCGATTGTGGTGGAAGCGCCAGCGGAAGATGTCCAACCGCGCCTCGATCTGCCACTCCGCCCGGCACAGGCGGCGGGCGTAAAGCCCCTCCATGGTGGCGCGCACCGCCAGCCAGTCGATCATCTCGACGCGGCGCGGTTCGAGATCCTGATAACCGGGGCGCAGATGGCGCCACAGCACCATACCCGACCAGCCGGGCAATTCGAGGGCCAGCCGCTCGAGATAGGCGTCGTGGCGGTCGGCGGGCAGGCCGATGCGCCACAGCGCCGCGTCCAACGCCACCTGGGGATCGTCGGGCAGCGAGGCGATCGAGTCCCGCCAATCGGGAAGGTCGTCGAGCAGCCAGGCCGGATCGGTCAGCGCGGCGCGGCGCCACGACACCCAGAAGCCCTCGGCGCGGTCGGGACTGTGCCACGCCGCCAGCCCCTGATCGAGATACGAGGACAGATGGCGCAGCAGCGTCGGCCGCATCTCGTCAAGGATATCGGTCCCGGTGACCCGCAGCAGGAAACCGCGCAACGTGGTGCCACGCCCGATATCCAGCAGAAGGCTCTCGAGCAGGCGGTCGGCGGCGGCGCGCACCCGGCCAAGGGTCAGCGCCTCGCGCACCTCGTCCTCGGCGGGGGCCAGTCCGGCCAGCAATTGGCGCGCGTGATCGGCCGACAGGTCGAGCAGTTCCTCGGGATGGGTGGGCGACCACGCGCCGATGCCCAGCACGTCGAGGCACACCCGCCACAGATCGGCGACCGCCTCGGCCTCGCCCTGGCCGGCCGAGTCGAGCAGACGCCGCTTGGCGCCCGGCGACACGTCGTCGCGCAACCGGGTCAGCGCGCCCATCTCGTCGACCTGCCAAGCCAAGCGAGGCTCGTCGAGCGGCGGGAAATCGGCCAGCAGCGCGGCGCGGAACACGTCGCCACGGGTCAGACCGGGGGCGATCGTCCCGGCGGCGTCAAGATCGGGCGCCTCGGCCAGCACGGCGTCGAGATCGTCGGACGCGATGCGGCCGGCGTGGAAATGCGCGCGGAACTCGGCGGCCGGCAGATAGCCGTAGATGCCGGTGACCTTGCGGGCCGCCGCCAGCGCCTCGTGGAAGGGCAGATGCTGGAAGCCGTGCAGGGTGTTGTGATGGACGAAGTCGCGAATCGGCGCCTGACCGGGCAGGACGTGCTCGAGATGGTGGACCAGATGCTCGTTGCGCGCCGCGGCGGCGTGGGTCATGTCACGGCCGCAAGACGAAGGCGGCGCTCATCCGCGCCACCGAGCCCGACATCAGGTCGAGCGCCGGAGCCGGCACCACGCCAAGGAACACCACGCCGATCGCCAGCAATCCCGCCGCCGCCATCTCCATGCGGCGCAGATCCTCGACCCCCTCCATGCCCGCCCGCACCGGGCCGGTGAACAGCCGGCCGATCGTGCGCACCGAATAGGCGGCGCCGATCATCATCGCCACGCCCAGCAGCACCACCACCCAGCCCCACGCCTGGAAGCCGCCGATGATGGCGTGCAACTCGGCGACGAAACCGGCGGTGCCGGGCATGCCCACCGCCGCCAGGAAGGCCAGCGAGGTGAAGAAGGCGAAACGCGGCGCCACCCGAACCAGCGAACTGTAATGGCCGACTTCGCGCGTGCCGGTGCGCTGATAAAGCAAGCCGATCAGCAGGAACAGCGAGCCCGCCACCAGACCATGCGCCAACATCTGCATCATCGCGCCGGTCAGCCCGGCGACGTTCAAGGCGGCTATGCCCAGCAGCACCACGCCCATGTGACTGATCGAGGAATAGGCGATCATCATCATCAGATCGCTTTGCCGCCAAGCCAGCACCGCGCCGTAAAGCAGGGTGACCAGGGCCAGCGCCGCCAAGGTGTCTTGCAGCAGCATCACCGCGCCGGGCAGCGTGGCGGCGGCGCGGATCAGGCCGTAGCAGCCCATCTTGACCAAGACGCCGGATAGCAGGATGCCCACCGGGCTGGGCGCCTCGACATCGGCGAGCGGCAGCCAGCCATGCATCGGAACGATCGGCATCTTGACGCCGAAGCCGATCAGAAAGCCCAAGAAGATCAGAACCTGCGCCTCGGCCGGAACCTTGTTCAGGCCGGCGGCCATCTCGGCCATCGCGAAGCTGTGCGCGCCGGCCGCGTCGAAGGCCAGCAGCAGGCTGATCAGCATGAACACCGATCCGCCCATCGTATAAAGGACGAAATTGAGCGCCGCGTGATCGCGCCGCGCCCCGCCCCAGCGATTGATCAGGAAAAACAGCGGCAGCAGCGTCAGTTCCCAGAACACGTAGAACAGCGACCAGTCCTGGGCCACGAACACGCCCAGCATGGCCGTTTCCAACAGCAGCATCGCGACGTAATAGCCCTTC
>JADGAL010000457.1 GCA_015232025.1 Alphaproteobacteria bacterium | reverse complement strand
GACCGACGACGTGGTGGTGACCGCGCTGCCCGATCTCGCCAATCTGCGCGACTGCAAGAATTTGTGGGACGTGGTGGCCGCCAAGCGGGGCGAGACGGCGCCGACCCGGCTGCTTCTCAACCGCATGGACGCCTACAAGAAGACCCAGCTTTCGCCCAAGGATTTCGAGGAGACCCTGGGCGTGGCGCCCTTCGCCACCGTGCCGTTCGACCCGCAACTGTTCGGCACGGCGGCCAACAACGGGCAAATGCTGGGCGAGGCGGCGAAGGGCCACAAGGTGGCTGAATCGATCACCCAGATGGCGGTACAGTTGACCGGCCGTCAGCAGATCGCGGCCAAGAAGAACAAAAGCCTGTTCCACGGGCTGAAGGGCGACAAGGCGAAGGGCGTCGAAAAGCGGAAGCGATAGGATATGTTCGGCAAGCGCGCCACTCCACCAAGTTCTGGACCGGCGGCGCCGCCTCCGCGGCCCGCCGTCGAGGCGCCCGCGCAACCGCCCCCCGCGGCGGCGACCGTCGCCGCGCCCCCGCCGTCGGCTCCCGTCGCGGTCAAGCCGCCGGACATGGATTCCAGGCTTCAAGAGATCAAGATCGGGATCTTCAACGACCTGATCGACTCGGTCGACCTGACCGAGTTGTCCAAGCTCGATCCCTCGGCGGTGCGCGAAGAGATCTCGGACATCGTTTCCGAGATCATCAGCATGCGCAATCTGGTGATGTCGGCCAACGAGCAGCAACTCGTCATCTCGGACATCTGCAACGACGTGTTGGGGCTGGGTCCGCTCGAGCCCCTGCTGGCCCGCGACGACATCGCCGACATCATGGTGAACGGCGCCGAGAAGGTCTATATCGAGTGCGGCGGCAAGATCGAACTGACCGACATCAAGTTCCGCGACAACGCGCAGCTTATGAACATCTGCCAGCGCATCGTCTCGGCGGTCGGCCGGCGGGTCGACGAATCGAGCCCGATCTGCGACGCCCGCCTGATGGACGGCTCGCGCGTCAACGTCATCGCGCCACCCTTGTCGATCGACGGCCCGGCGCTGACCATCCGCAAGTTCAAGAAGGACAAGCTGACCCTCGATCATCTGGTGCGCTTCAACTCGATCACCCCCAAGGGCGCCGAGTTGCTGAAGATCATCGGGCGCTGCCGGATCAACGTGATCGTCTCGGGCGGCACCGGCTCGGGCAAGACCACGCTGCTTAACTGCCTGACCCTGTTCATCGATCAGGGCGAGCGCGTCATCACCTGCGAGGACGCCGCCGAGCTGCAATTGCAGCAGCCGCATGTGGTGCGCCTGGAAACCCGCCCGCCCAATCTGGAAGGCGTCGGCCAGGTGACGATGCGCGATCTGGTCAAGAACTGCCTGCGCATGCGGCCCGAGCGGATCATCGTCGGCGAGGTGCGCGGCTCGGAAGCGTTCGACCTGTTGCAGGCGATGAACACCGGCCATGACGGCTCGATGGGCACCATCCACGCCAACAATCCGCGCGAGGCGATCAGCCGCGTCGAGAACATGATCGCGATGGGCGGCTTCTCGCTGCCCGCCAAGACGGTGCGCGAGCAGATCGCGGGCGCCGTCCAGGTGATCGTCCAGGCGGCCCGCCTGCGCGACGGCTCGCGCAAGATCACCCATGTCACCGAGGTGGTCGGCATGGAAGGCGAGGTGATCACCCTGCAAGACCTGCTGGTCTACGAGATCCTGGGCGAGGACGAGCGCGGCAAGATCATCGGCCGCCACCGCCCCACCGGGCTGCGGCCCAAATTCTGGGACCGCGCGCGGTATTTCGGCCTGGAAAAGGAACTGGCCGAGGCGATGGAGGATGTCGTTGCCTGACCTGGCGTCCTTGCTGACTCCCCAGGCGCTGGTCATCGTCCTGCTGCTGCTCGCCCTGTTGGCGATGGTCGGATTCGGGCTGTGGTGGATGGCCTTCGGGCCGCGCGCCCGGCTGCGCCGCCGCATCGCCCTCATGCTGGGCGCCAAGGGCGGCAAGGCGTCCAAGGGCGGCGTCGGCCTGTCGGCCATGCAGCGGCGCAAGTCGATCCAGACCAAGCTCAAGGACGCCGAGGCGACGCGCGCCAAAAAGCGCGGCTGGCGCCTGCGCGAGGATCTGCTGCAAGCCGGGCTGTCGGCCACCCCCCAGCACTACGTGATCGTCAGCATCGTGTCCGGCATCGTCTCGGCCGGCATCTACTGGCTGATGAAGATGCCGCCGGTGGGCACGCCGCTGGTCGCCATCACCATGGGGCTGGGCTTCCCCAAGATGGTGCTGGGCATGATGAAGAAGCGCCGCTTCAAGGCCTTCACCAAGGTGTTCGCCGACGCCATCGACGTGATCGTGCGCGGCATCCGCTCGGGCCTGCCGGTCGGCGAGTGCATCAACATGATCGCCCGCGAGATGC
>JADGAL010000456.1:434-2405 GCA_015232025.1 Alphaproteobacteria bacterium | reverse complement strand
ACGATCCGCGGCATGGAGACGGTGATCGGCAGCACCTCGGCCGACTCGATCATCCTGGGGTCCAGCGGCCAGACCGTCACGCTTAGCCTGATCGAATCGATCGCGGGCGGCGCCGGCAGCGACCGGGTCAATCTGGGCGACGCCGGCGGCACGCTGACCATCACCAACAACCTGATCGAGACGATCTCGGGCGGCACCGCCTCGGACGTGATCGTTCTGTCCTGGACCACCACCGGCACCATTGCCGTGGCCGGCGTCGAGACCTTGACCGGCGCGATCGGACTGGCCGAGACGGTCAGTCTCGCCTCGGCCGCCACCATGCAGATGAGTTGGATCGAGACGGTGACCGGCTCGTCGGGCTCCGATCTCGTCACCATCGGCTCGAACGGCCTGACCTTCACGGTGTCGGGCGTCGAATCCCTGACCGGCGGCGTCGGCAGCGACGTCGTGACGCTGGCGGCCGGCGGAGCGACCATCACGGTCTCGGGCGTCGAGAGCGTGGTCGGCCAAGCGCCTTCGGTCAATCCGATGACTGGCGCCGTGACCAGCGGCAACCGTGAAAGCGTGGCGCTGGGCAGTTCCGGCAACACGGTCACCGTGTCGCTGATCGACACCCTGTTCGGCGGCACCGGGAGCGATAGCGTCAGCCTGGGCGTCAACGGCAACACGCTGATCCTGCGCGACATCGAGACGCTGACCGGCGGCGGCGGCAACGACGTGATCGCGCTGGGCGCCGTGGGCAACACCATGGCGGTCAGCGCGATCGAGACGCTGGTCGGCGGCTCGGGCCTTGATCGCGTGACCATCAACGTCACCACCGGCACCACCATGGCGGTGTCGGCGATCGAGACCCTGACCGGCTCGACCGGAACCGACGTCATCACCCTGGCGGCCGGCGGCAACACCATCAGCGTCACCGCCATCGAGACGCTGACCGGCGGATCGGGCGGCGATGGCGTGACCATCGGCGCGGCCGGCACCACCATGACGACCAGCGCCATCGAGACGCTGATCGGCGGCACCGGCACCGACGTGATCACCCTGGGCAACGCCGGTTCGACCATCATCATGGTGGCGATCGAGACTCTCACCGGCGGCACCGGAAGCGACGTCATCACGCTGGGCGCGGCCGGCACCACCATGACGGTCGTGGGCATCGAAAGCCTGACCGGCGGCACCGGCACCGACGTCATCGCCTTCGGCTCGACCGGCGCCACCATGCTGGTGAGCGGCATCGAGTCCCTGACCGGCCATTCCAGCGGGGCCGAGCGGATCACCCTGATGGGTGGCGGCGTGACCATCACGGTCATCGCCATCGACAGCGTCACCGGCGGCGCCGGCAACGATCGCCTGAACCTGGACGGCGCGACCGGCAACACCACGGTCGGCGCCGTCGAGACGGTGACCGGCTCGACCGCCAGCGACATGATCACGCTGGCGTCCGGCGGCCAGACCCTCATCGTCGCGGCGGTCGAAACGATCAGCGGCGGCGTGGGCGGCGACTGGGTCAATATGGGCAACGCCGGCAACACCGTCACGATCTCGGTGGTCGAAACCCTGGTCGGCGGCACCGGCACCGACATCGTCACCCTGGGCGGCACCGGCAACACGACCGTGCTGGCCGCCATCGAGACGCTGACCGGCGGCACGGGCGACGACCTCATCATCCTGGGAGCCCGCGGCAACACGATGATGGTGTGGGACGTCGAGACCCTGACCGGCGGGACCGCGGGCCAGGATCACATCAGCCTGGGAACCAGCGGCAACACCGTCACCGTCTTCCTGGTCGAAACCGTGACCGGCGGCGCCGCCAACGACATCGTCACCATGAAGGCGGGCGGCGGGACGATCAACGTCTCGGGCGTCGAGACGTTGAGCGGCAACGCGGGCGTGGTCGATGGGCGGACCGGGGCGGTGCTCACCGCCAATGCCGAATGGGCGACGCTGGGCGACACCGGCAGCACCGTCACC
>JADGAL010000456.1:0-406 GCA_015232025.1 Alphaproteobacteria bacterium | reverse complement strand
TGACGCTGGGCGGCACCGGCAACACGGTGTGGCTGGCGGCGATCGAGACGCTGACCGGCAGCGCCAACAACGACGAGATCACCCTTGGGGGACGCGGCAACACCATCGCCGTCAGCTTGGTCGAGACGCTGATCGGCTATACCGGGACCGACGTGGTCACCCTGACCACCGCCTCCACGATGACCCTGGGCGTCATGGTCGACACCCTGACGGGATCGAGCGGGTCGGACCTGATCAACCTCATGGCGTCGGGCGTCTCGACCACCGTGAGCGGGATCGAGACGATCAGCGGCGGCACCGGCGGCGACTGGATCACCCTGGCGGCCGGCGGCCAGACGCTCACCACGAGCGGCGTCGACACCATCATGGGCGGGTCGGGCAACGACCTGGTCACCCTGGGCAACTC
>JADGAL010000455.1 GCA_015232025.1 Alphaproteobacteria bacterium | reverse complement strand
CTCGACATCGCCTATGACGAGCGCGAGACGCGCGGCTTCATCCGGCTCAATCTGGTGGCGCTCGGCCTGACGCTGGGCATGATCCTTTTCGTCGTGGTGGCGCTGACCCTTGTCGCGTTCGTGCCGGCCGCCATCCGCCTGATCGGGCTCGAAGGGCCGTTGCGTTGGGCGGTGTCGCTGCTGCGCTGGCCGCTGTTGTTCGGGCTGGTGCTGGTGGCGCTGGCCGCTTTGTATCGCTGGGCGCCCGACCGCGACCAAGCGCGCTGGAGCTGGCTTAGCCCCGGCGCGATGCTGGCCGCCGCGCTGTGGCTGCTGGGCTCGATCGCCTTCTCGCTGTATGTGTCGTCTTTCGGCAGCTACAACGAAACCTACGGCGCGCTGGCCGGGGTGGTGATGCTGATGACTTGGCTGCTGCTGGGCTCGTACTCCGTGCTGCTGGGCGCCGAGATCAACGCCGAGATGGAGCGTCAGACGCGCCACGACACCACCACCGGTCCCGAGCGACGACGCTGACACGACCAGCCGGATGGCAAGCCCCGAAAACGGTCTGTTTTCGGGGCGCCGACGCGATATGATCCCGTGGGATCACGCTTGAACCAGGAGCGCCAGAAATGACCAAGACCGTCGCCATCGTCACCGGCGATTTCCACGCGCCGGAGGCCGAGCGCATGATCGCCGCCGCCTCGGCCACCGCCAAGGCGCGCGGCTTGGCGGTCGGGCCGGTGGTCCGGGTGCCCGGCTCGATGGAGGTGCCGCTGGCCCTCAAGCGCCTGCTGTCGCGCAACGACATCGACGCCGCCGTGGCGCTGGGCGTCATCGAACGCGGCGAGACCAAGCACGGCCTGGTGATGGCGCAATCGGTGGTGGGCGCGATCATCGGCCTGCAACTCGAATTCATGAAGCCGGTCGGCGTGGGCATCATCGGCCCCGAAGTCTTCCCCAGCCAAATCGCGCCCCGCGTCGAACCCTACGCCGAAGCCGCCATGGTCGCGGTGGCGCGGATGCTGGAGTAGGAAAAGAAAGATTCACCACCAAGACGCCAAGGACACCAAGCCATGATTTAGTGCACTGTCACCGTAATTCCCTGTCACCGTAGTTCCGGCTTCTCGGCCGCGTTCTTCCTCGCCAGCATGAAGGCGATAGGGTGCCCGGCGGTGCGGGTGGAGGATTTGTAAGACAGCGATGTCTGCCTTCCGACAGCATCGAGCGCCTAGCATGATTCCTGCTCAGCCGTTACTTCGCTCGGGGTTCCATGCGACGCATCGGCAGCAAAGTTTACGACGGCGCTTCCTGGCGGCTTGCGCATCAGATATATCGACGTAGGTGCATAATCGAATGGCGGCGACAATGGCTTTCCCGGTTGATACCTTTGAAAGATTGGTACTTTTGCCTCGCGAGACCGAGTGGGTTGAATTCAAGACGAACTATTTCGATCAAGATGAATTCGGCGAGTATATCTCTGCGCTTAGCAATGCTGCCGCTATACACGGTCAAGATTGGGGATATTTTGTTTTCGGCGTAGAAAACGACACGCATCATATTGTTGGCACAAGCGTACAGCTAAAGTCTAAAAAGGTTGGTAACGAGGATCTGGAGCCATGGGCGGCAAGGCTGCTGTCGCCAAGAATTGACTTCACTATAGCGGAATTTAATTACGACGGGAAGAATATTGTTTTGGTGAGAATTCAGCCCGCACTCAACACGCCGGTCAGGTTCAAGGGCGTTCCTTATGTCAGAGTTGGTTCGCACAAGAAGAAACTGTCAGAGTATCCGGAAAAAGAGCGGCATATATGGACAAGAAGCTCTAATATGTACTTTGAGAGCGGGGTTTGCGCGGTCGGCCTAAACAAGATTCAGGTGCTTGATGCTATAGACTATCAAGCTTATTTCACCCTTGCAAAAAAGGCATTGCCAACGGATGTCCACTCTATTTTGTCAGAGCTAATTGACGCAAGAATAATTGCATCTGACGAGACAGGTCTTTGCAGCGTAACCAATCTCGGCGGCATACTGCTAGCTAGACGTTTAGAGCCCGTCCGGAAGGTTCTTGAATCCGACGAATCGGTTGTGATTCCATGGCTCCCTCGACGAATTGGGGGGCAGCATGTGGACGAAGGAGAGCCGGCGGGTCTATGAGCAGCGCGGGCCGCGCTATCCGAGCGACCTGACAGATGAGGAATGGGCACTGGTGGAGCCGCTGATCCCGCCGGCGAAACGTGGTGGCCGTCAGCGGACGGTGAACATCCGCGAGGTGTTGAACGGCGTGTTCTACGTGCTGATGACCGGATGTCAGTGGCGGGCGCTGCCGACAGACCTGCCGCCCAGGAGTACGGTGCATGAATATCTCGGGCTGTGGGAGTGGGATGGCACCCTGGCCCGCCTCCATCACGTGCTGTTCGTCGCGGTGCGAGAGT
>JADGAL010000454.1 GCA_015232025.1 Alphaproteobacteria bacterium | reverse complement strand
ACCTTGCGCAAAGCCGAGTTGGGCTTCTTCGGGGTCGTGGTGTAGACGCGCGTGCAGACGCCGCGCTTCTGCGGGCACTCTTCGAGCGCCGGAACCTTGTTGCGCGCCTCGGTCGGCTGACGCCCCATGCGGATCAACTGGTTAATCGTCGGCATTCATCGTTCCTTCGTTCACTAACCTGCGCGGCCATACATAAACGGGTGCGCCCCAAGGCGGCTCGGCCACCGGGGCGCTACGGGTTCCAGAATGCCGACCCGTTCGGCGCTCTTCACTGGTTCGCTAAAATCGGGGCAAACCGCGTCTAGGTGCCGTCCTGCCGCCGGCCCCCCGAAGAGGCCCGCATACTAGTGAGCGCCCTTACCTCCGTCAAGCGAAAGTGAAGGGTCTTCATGGTCATCGGGCGGCTCGGAAACCATCCTATGGCCGCGGCCCGGAGACCTGCAATGCGCGCGAACGGGCTAAGCCGTTCGCCAGGGGCGGCGCGGCGCGGAACAAGCGGGCGGCCCGGATGTTGGCTGGGTGCTTGTTACGGCAAACCGGAGGACAGATCCATGGAAATGCGTGAAACGGTGTTGGCGTGGCTGCGCGACGCCCACGCGATGGAGGCCGCCGCAATCGACAATCTGGAGCGCAACATCGATCGCTTCGACGAGTATCCTTCGGTGCAGCAGAAGTTCCGCGAGGATCTGGAGCAGTCGAAGCGACACGTCGAAGAGCTCGACCTGATCCTTGACAAGATGGGCGGCGATCGGTCGGTGCTCAAGGATATGAGCATGAAATTCGCCGGCATGATGCAGCCCTATCTCGGCGCGATGGCCTCGGACGAGGTGGTCAAGCACCTGCTGGCCGCCCACGCCTACGAGAACTTCGAGGTCGCCTCCTACCGCTCGCTGGCCGCCGCGGCCGAGCAGATCGGCGAGATGCAGCTCAAGGACATGGCCGAGCGTTCGCTTGGCCAAAAGAAGATGATGGCCGACTGGATCGACCAGCAACTTCCCTCGGTGACCCGCGAATACCTTCGCAAGGTGCAGTGACATTGACGATCCGCGACGAACGGTCAGTCCGGCCGTTCGTCGCCGTCCTCGCGAAAATCGGGGATCACCGGTTCCGCCAATGGCTCGGCCTTCCGCTCGGCCGCCCGCCGGGCTTTCCGCTCCGCCTTCTTGGCGAGGCGGGCCGCCGCCGTCTCCTCGATGGTGCGCACCGTTTCCGGTCTGGTCCGGCCGAAGCCCTTGAGGTAGATGCTTTCGATGAAGTCGGGCAGCGGCGCCTTCCACCGTTCCTGGTCGTCATTGTCGAGCTTGCCCAGCTTCTTCGGATTCATGCCGAGTTCCCGCGCCATCTGGATGTGCGCGTGCGACAGACCGAAGCGCCGCCTGGCCTCGATCCACGCCTTCAGAGACTCGGGAATGATCGGCTTTTTCGCCATGTCATGGCCCCGTCGGTTGGTCGAGCGGACGAACTTTACCGCGATCGGCCGCGCCACGCGATAGGTTGGCCTTGACACGGGCCTCCCAGTCCGGATGCTCGCGACATGAACAAGCTGGATCTTCTCGAGGACTTCCTCACCTCCGAACGCGCCCCCGACAACGCCATGCGCGTGTCGGAATTGGACGGCCTGTTGACCGGCCTCACCGTCGGCCCCGAGCGGGTTCCGCCGGCCGAATGGCTGCCGGTGGCCTGGGGCGGGGGCCAACCCGCGTTCGCCGACGAGGACGAGGCCCGCGCCGTGATCGGCACCATGCTGCGTCGCCAGGACGCCATCGCCCTGGCGATGCGCACCGAGTCGCCGGACACCCTGCTGCCGGTGTTCTGGGAAGGCGAGGACGGGCGCCCCTTCGCCGCCCACTGGGCGCAAGGCTTCGCCGAGGCGATTCGCCTGCGCGCCCAAGCCTGGGAGCGCCTGGTCGGCGACGCCGAGGCCAATGTTCTCTTGACCCCGATCCTGGCCTTGTGCCCCGACAGCCCCCTGGCCAAGGACGACCCCGCCGAAATGGCCGCCCTGGAAGCCGCCGCGCCGGCCATGATCCCGCACTGCGTGCTGGGCATCCACCACTTCTGGCAAGCCCCCCTCACCGCCCCCAACCCGCTTGGCAAGGCTGGCCGCAACGACCCCTGCCCCTGCGGCTCGGGACGCAAGGTGAAGCATTGCTGCGGAAAGTGATGCCGACGAGCCATTTGCTTTGCGCCGACCCTTCGCCGTCATGCCCGTGCTTGACACGGGCATCCACGTGTCACCGCCCATGCCATTGTTTCCAAGGCTGTTCCCACGGAGCCGCGTTGGATGGCCGGATCAAGTCCACGGCTGTCCGGCACGATGCTTGCTTCATGGTACGGCCCAGATGAATTGGAGTTGGTCGGAGTTGGCTGGCCGTAGTGGTGGCGGAGGGTTCCGCAGATGATCGATGCGTCGACGGTGCATCAGGT
>JADGAL010000453.1 GCA_015232025.1 Alphaproteobacteria bacterium | reverse complement strand
ACAGCGGCAGCGCGGCGGCCACCAGCCCCAGCCCGCCGCCGCGCGGCGTGGGCACGGTATGGCTGGACCGCTCGTTGGGCTGGTCGAACACGGCGCGGCGGCGCAGCCACTTGGTCACCGCGCCGGTCGCCGCCCAGGACAGGGCCAGCGCCGCGACGAAGGCGGCAAGCGCGATCACGGCTCGAGCCTCGCCTTGAGATACGAGATCATCGGATAAAGCGCCGCCATCAGGGCGATCAGGAAGCCCCACTGCCCCTCGCGCCAGCCGCCCCGCGCGAAGAAGCATTTGAGGAAGCGCGACACCATCCGCCGCAGATTGTTGGCGAAACCCCCGATATCGCCCGAGTCGCGCAGATCGCGCGCCCGCGCCGAGGTGTAGCGGTCAAGCCGGCGCAGCATGTCCGAGACGTCGCGATCGACCCAATGGGCGACGGCGTGCGCCGAGTCCAGCCAGCGCTTTTCGCCGGTCAGGGTCAGCGCCGGATGGACCCGCTGGTCGCCCCAGCGCTTCGAGCCCTTCGAGAACAGGCAGGGCGCGGCACCCTTGCCCCACGATCCGCCCCAGCCGTGCCGCACCAGCCGCCGGCCGACGTAATTGTCGAAGCGCAGCAGGAACTGGCCGGGCGCGGCACCTTGGATGGCCTTGCGGATGTCGGCGGCCATCTCCGGCGGAACGTGCTCGTCGGCGTCGATCTCGAGAATCCAAAGGCCGCGGCAGAACGAGATGCCGTCGTTGCGGCGCGGCCCCTCCAACTCCCAGGCGCCGACCAGCAGACGGGCGCCGAACTGAAGCGCGATCTCGCGCGAGCGGTCGGCGCAGCGATCGAGCACCACCACGATCTCGTCGGCGAAGCGAAGCCGTTCCAGGCAGGCCGCCAGCCTGTCCTCCTCGTCATGCGCCACCACCAGGGCCGAAAGCTGGATCATGGCGCCAGCCTCGCGAATTCGCGGGCCGCCTCGGCCCAGCCCCAGACGCGCTGGGTGGCGAGGCAGGCGCGGTGCTGGGCGCGCCACAGCCCGTCATCGACCATCAAGGCCACGGCGGCGTCGGCGAAGGCGTCGCGCGACGAGACGACATAGCCGGTCTTGTCGTTTCGGATGCGTTCCGACATGCAGGCGATGTCCTCGACCACGCCGGGCACGCCCATCGCCTGGGATTCGGCGGCGGCGTTGCAGAAGGTCTCGCCCTCGTCGCCGCGATAGAGGAACACCCGCGCTAAGGCCAGTTCCTCGACCAGTTGGGGCTTGGGGACCGGGCCGCGCAACACCACGCCGAAATCGGCCAGCGCGGCGGCGCGCTCGAGCACCGGCGCCATGCGGTCGGTCTTGGCCGCCGCGCCATAGACGGCGGCTCCGGCGAAGACGTGCAACTCGGCCTGGGGCACCGCCGGGCGGATGCGCGCCTGCCAGATGTCGAGCAGCCAGTCCAGCGAACGCAAGGGGTTCGAGGTGAACACGGCGCGCGGCGGCGGCGGTTCGCGCGGGGCGGCGTGGCAGAAGGAGTCGGTGATGCCGTAGGGGATGATCACCCGCTCGCCGCCCCGGCCGAGCGCCGGATAGGTCGAGGCGTGGCTGGCGCCGGAAAAGACGATCACCGGCTTGCGCCGCGCCAGACGGCGCTGGAACCGCAGCTTCAGCAGA
Organism: Alphaproteobacteria bacterium; assembly: GCA_015232025.1. Taxonomy (GTDB): domain Bacteria; phylum Pseudomonadota; class Alphaproteobacteria; order Rhodospirillales; family Magnetospirillaceae; genus JADFZP01. The sequence continues at coordinate 818 of JADGAL010000453.1, read as the reverse complement.
TATTGCGCGGGGTTGTGAATCCAGAACACGCAGCGCTTGGCGTCGGCGGCGAGATCGAGCAACTGCCAGCCGCGATTGGCGATGTAAAGATCGGGGGCGGCCGGCAATCCTTGCGACAAGGGCGCCCAGTGGACGCCGCGATGGGTGACCGGCTCGTCGCAATTGTTGCGGACCTCGACCTGGTGGCCGCGCGCCGCCAGGGCTTGCGCCAGTTCGGCGAAGGCGGTCTCGGCGCCGCCCAGGGGCTGGGTCTCCAGCGTGCGGCCGTCGAAGCGGATGCCGCCATCGGTCATCACGATCAGACTCAAGATTGCTTCTCCCACAGCGCGGTGGCGGCTTGGACCACCGCGTCGACCGTCAGGCCGGTCATCAGGCTACGCTGCCCGCGATAATCGAAACCGGGGGCGCCGACCAGCGCCTCGTAGGATTCGGGGGTGCGCAGCACGGCGGCGCGCGGCCCCCACGGCGCGTACAGCGCCTCGGGACTGGGGCCGAACAGGCCCAGCGTGGGGATGCCCGCCGCCGCCGCCACATGCATCAGCCCGGAATCGTTGCCGATATACAGCGCGGCGCGCCCCAGGCAGGCCGCCACCTCGGCCAAGCCCGGCCCGCCGACCAGATCGAGGCGGCGCGCCGGAGGGATCGAATCGAGCAACGGTGTCGCCGCCTCGCGCTCGGCCTGCCCGCCGAACACCGCGATTCGCGCGTCGGGCAGGATGCCGTCCGGAGCGGTGAGGCGCGCCACCGCCTCGGCGAAGCGCTCGGCCGGCCATTGCTTGCCGCCCCAATTGGCGGTCGGGCCGACCGCCAGCACCGGG
>JADGAL010000452.1 GCA_015232025.1 Alphaproteobacteria bacterium | reverse complement strand
CGGTCTTCTCGAAGGCCATGCCGACGCCCAGCACCGACAGCACCACGGCGGCGAACACCCCGAACAACGGCAGCGTCTCGTAAAGATCGAGGCCGAAGAACATGTCCATTGGATGCCTCTTCGCAAAAATCAGACCCGGAAGCGGACCATGCGGTTCATCATGAAGGCGCCCAGGACCATGCTGCCCAGGCCGCTGCCGATCAGCGGCAGGAACAGGGGATCGTCCTTGACGGCCAGGTAGTAGCCCGGCGAGAAGACGGCCACCGCGCCGACCACCACGAAGGGCAGGGCGACCAGGATCATCGCCGACAGCTTGCCTTCGGCCGACAACGCCTTGATGCGGCCATGCATGCGTTCGCGGTCGCGGATGACGCGGGACAGGCCGCTCAGCACCTCGGCCAGATTGCCGCCGGTGCCGAACTGGATGCGCACGGCGACCACCAGAAAGCGCAACTCGTCGACCGGCACGCGCAGGGCCAGATTGTCCAGCGCCTCGCGCAGGTCCAGGCCATAGGTCATCTCGTCATAGGCCAGGCCGAATTCGCTGCCGATCGGGTCGGGCATCTCGCGCGCCACCATGGCGATCGCGGTGGCCACCGGATGGCCGGCGCGCAAGGAGCGCACCACCATCTCGATGGCCTCGGGAAGCTGGCGGGCGAAGCCGCGCAGGCGACGGCGCGCGGCCATCGCCAGGATCAGCGGCGGCGCCACCAGGGGCGTCAGCGCGAACAAAAGGGCGCGGGCCATGTCGACGCGCACCCCGTAATACATGCCAAGGAAGGCGGCGATCGCCGCCAGCGCCATGGCCGCCGCCATGCGGTTGGTGGGAACCGACCAGCCGGCGCCCTGGATCAGACGGTCCAGGGCGCCCAGCGGGGTGACCTCGCGCAGCAGGGCCTCCAGCCCGCCCTTGGCGGCGGGCTTGCGGCGCAGGGTCCGCATCACCTCGCGCGCCTCGGTGCCGGCGGCCAGCATGCGCAGGCGGCGGTTGACGCGCGACTGCCCGGTCTGGCCGCGCAGATCCTGGAGCAGGAACCACGCGCCCTCGACCATCAGCAGCACCATCAGGAAGACGGCGCCATACAGGAAGAAGATCGGATCGATCGCGGTCATGGTCTGAAGATCCCTTTTTTCTTCGTCATTCCCGCGAAAGCGGGAATCCATGGACCCCCGTCGCGGGGGTGACGAGCCAAGGAGGGCGGGGGCGACGAGCCAAGGAGGGCTCCTCACCCCAGCGGGCGGTCGGTGGCGAACAGCGAGGCGGGCAGGTGGATGCCCTTGGCCTCCAGGTCGCCCACGAATTTCGGCCGCACGCCGGTCGCCCAGTAATTGCCGTGGATGCGTCCATCGGCGTCGGTGGATTTGCGGGTGAAGCGGAAGATCTCCTGCATGGTGATGACCTCGCCCTCCATGCCGGTGATCTCGGCGACGCTGACCACCCGCCGCTTGCCGTCGCCCATCCGTTCGAGTTGCAGCACGACGTTCAGGGCGGCGGCGATCTGGCCGCGCACGGTGCGCGGCGACATCTCGAATCCCGCCATGCCGATCATCTGCTCCAGGCGCGACAGGGCGTCGCGGCAGGTGTTGGCGTGGACCGTCGACATCGAGCCGTCATGGCCGGTGTTCATCGCCTGCAACATGTCGAAGGCCTCGCCGGCCCGGATCTCGCCCAGGATGATGCGGTCGGGGCGCATGCGCAGGGCGTTCTTGACCAGATCGCGCTGGGTGACCTCGCCCTTGCCCTCGACGTTGGGCGGGCGGGTCTCCATGCGCGCCACGTGCGGCTGCTGCAATTGCAGCTCGGCGGCGTCCTCGATGGTGACGATGCGCTCGCGATGGTCGATGCAGGCCGACAGGGCGTTCAGCATGGTGGTCTTGCCGCTGCCGGTGCCGCCCGAGATCAGGACGTTCAGCCGCCCGCCGACCACGGCGTTGAGGATCATCGCCATCTGCGGGGTCAGCGAGCCGATCTCGATCAGCCGTTCCAAGCCCATCGCCCGCTTCGAGAATTTGCGGATCGACAACAGCGGCCCGTCGACCGCGATTGGCGAGACCACCGCATTGACGCGCGAGCCGTCGGCGAGGCGGGCGTCGCACAGGGGTTGGCTTTCATCGACCCGGCGGCCGACCGCCGCCACGATCTTGTTGATGATGCGCAGCAGGTGGCGGTCGTCCTTGAAGCGCACCACCGTCTCTTCCAGCCGGCCGCGCCGCTCGACATAGACTTGGCGGGCGGTGTTGACCAGGATGTCGGACACCGTGGCGTCCTTCAGCAGCGGCTCCAGCGGCCCCAGGCCCAGCAATTCGTCCAACACGTCGGCGGTGATCTGGGCCTTTTCCTTGTGGTTGAGCGGCACCTGATCGCGGGTCAGGGCCTCGCGGATCATCTCGCCCACCTCGCGCTTCAACTCCTCGGCCGGCATCTTGTCGATGGCGGCCAGGTTCATGTTGTCGAGCAGATGCTG
>JADGAL010000451.1 GCA_015232025.1 Alphaproteobacteria bacterium | reverse complement strand
TGAAAGCCACCCGGTGTCGAGAACGCCCTGCGCTTCCACCCCCATGTGTGTCCGGCTTCTCCTTATACCGGCGAGTCACTGTTCCCGCGGAGCCGCATGGATGGCCGGATCAAGTCCGGCCGAGACGAGTGGAGAGGATGCTCCCATGGTCTCGGCCGCGGCCCCGACCCAGGCCTCGAATTCGGCGGCGGGCATCGCCTTGGCGTAGCGGAAGCCCTGGACGACGGCGCAGTCGTATTGTTCCAGCAGCGCCTCCTCCTCGCGGGTTTCGACGCCCTCGGCCACGGTCGACATGCCCAGCGCGCCGGCCAAGCCGACGATCGCCGCGACGATGGCGCTGTTGTCGCTGTCGGTGTCGACGCGGCGGACGAAGGACTGGTCGATTTTGATGGTGCCCAGCGGCAGCGATTTCAGGCTGCTTAGCGAGGAATAGCCGGTGCCGAAATCGTCGATCGACACGGTGATGCCGATCTCGCGCAGGCGCAGCAATTGGCGCACCGCGTTGTCGGGGTCGGACATCACGGTGCTTTCGGTCAGTTCGATCTCCAGCCGCGCCGGATCGACCTCGTGGTGGAGCAAGGCTTCCGAGACCCGGTCGGCCAGACCGCCGTCGTGGAACTGGCGGGCCGAGACGTTGATCGCCACCTTCATGGCGTCGAGGCCCTGCTTCTCCCAGGCCGCCAATTGCCGGCAGGCCTCTTCCAGCACCCAATCGCCGATTCGGATGATCAGGCCGGTTTCCTCGGCCAAGGGGATGAACTGGGCCGGGCTGACCATGCCGCGCTCGGGGCTCAGCCACCGGATCAGCGCCTCGGCGCCGACCACCCGCTTGCTGCGCAAGTCGATCTTGGGCTGGTAGTGCAGTTCGAATTCCCCCCGCTCCAGGGCGCGCCGCAGGGCCTCTTCCAATTCCAGGCGTTCGAGGGCGTCGCTGTTCATCACCCGGTCGAACATGCGGAAGGTGTTGCGGCCCGCCTCCTTGGCCCGGTACATCGCGGTGTCGGCGTTCTTCATCAGGGTGACGGTGTCGGCGCCGTCCTCGGGGAACAGGCTGATGCCGATGCTGGCGCCGACATTGACGTCGTGGCCCTTCAGCGCCATCGGCGCCATCAGGGTGTGGATCAGCTTTTCGGCGACCTCGGCGACCTCGGCCGGATTCTCGAAGCCGGTCAGCACCACCACGAATTCGTCGCCGCCCAGCCGGGCGATGGTGTCGCTACGCCGGGTGCAGGCGGTCAGGCGCCGCGCCACCTCCTCCAACAGCATGTCGCCGGCGTCGTGGCCTAAGCTGTCGTTCACCACCTTGAAGCGGTCCAGGTCGATGAACATCACCGCCAATCCGCGCTCCTCGCGGCGCGCCACCTCGATGGCGTGGGTCAGGCGGTCGCCCAGCAGCAGGCGGTTGGGCAGGCCGGTCAGGGCGTCGTGATAGGCCTGATGATGGATGCGCTCGTCCTTGCGCCGCAGTTCGGTGACGTCGGTGAACAGCGAGACGTAGCGGGTCGGCATGCCGTCGCGGCCGGGCAGGGCGGTGATGCTCAGCCATTCCAGATAGGCTTCGCCGCTTTTGCGCCGGTTCCAGACCTCGCCGCGCCACTGGCCGTCTTCGGACAGCGAGCGCCACATGGCCTGGTAGAAGGCCTGGTCGTGGTGTTCGGATTTCAACAGGCGCGGGGTCGCGCCGATCGCCTCGGAGGGCTCATAGCCGGTGATCGCGGTGAAGGCCGGGTTGACCGACAGGATGACCCCTTGGGCATCGGTGATGATGACGCCCTCGCTGGTTCCCTCCAGCACGCTGGCGGCGAGGCGCATGTCGGCCTCGATGCGCTTGCGCTCGGTGATGTCGCGCCACACGCAATGAATCACCTCGCGGCCCGCCAGGGTCAGCGCCGAAAGCGTCACCTCGGCCGGGAAGCAAGTCCCGTCGGCCCGCGTGTGCAGCCATTCGAAGCGATGGATGCCGTTCTCGCGGGCCAGCGCCATCATGCGCTCGGCCTTGGCGAACGAAGGCTCGCCATCGGCCTGCGTCTCGGGCGACAGCCGCGACGGATGGGATTTCAGGAACAGGCTTTTGTCGGAATACCCCAGGCACGTCAGCGCCGCCGCGTTGCATTCGACGAAGGCCCCGCCCTCGATGATCCAGGTCGGGTCGGGCGAGGACTCGAACAGCGTCTGGAACAGGGCTTCGCGCGCGCCGGGACGCCGTCGCCGCCACGCCCACACGGCGAGCCACAGCGACATGACGGCGAACGCCCCAAGGGCGGCGGACAACGGCATCGGGCGGACCCCCCGCGGACTTTCCTATCCACGGGTATAGCCCATTCAGCCGCCGAAAGCATTCAACCCGGTGATCGCGCGGCCCAGGATCAGGGCGTGGACGTCGTGGGTGCCCTCATAGGTGTTGACCGCCTCGAGGTTCATCACGTGACGGATGACGTGGAATTCGTCGGCCACCCCGTTGCCGCCATGCATG
>JADGAL010000450.1 GCA_015232025.1 Alphaproteobacteria bacterium | reverse complement strand
CGGCGCCGTCGAGGCGCGCTTGGAGGCCCTGGACGCCGTCGCCCTGGCCGGCGAGGGCGCCCATCGCCTGACCCTGGCGGCCGGCGAGCGGCGCTCGATCACCGTGCCGGTGCGGGGGCTGGCGCCCGGCATCGGCACCATCACTTTGGCGCTGTCCGGCCCCGAGGGTCCAAGCGTGCGGCGTTCCTGGCCGATCGAGGTGCGCCCGGCGCAGCCGGTGATTCACGATCGCGAGATCGCCCAAATCAAGCCGGGCGAGAGCTGGACCCCGCCAGCCAACCTGCTGGCCCGGTTCGAGCCGGGCACCGCGCGGGCGACGCTGGAGGTGGCGCCATGGCGCGGCTTCGATCTGGTCGGCCTGCTGCGCCGCCTGGACCAATATCCGCTGGGCTGCGTCGAGCAGACCACCAGCCGCGCCCTGCCCCTGCTGACCGTGGCCGAGCTGGCGCCGCTGGCCGGCCTTCCGGTCGGGCCGGAGTTGCGCGACCGGCTGCAACGCGCCGTGTGGCGGGTCGCCGACATGCAGACCGCCGATGGCGATTTCGGCATGTGGGGGCCAAGCGATTACTCCGACAACTGGTTGAGCGTCTACGCGTTGGACTTCCTGACGCGCGCCGAGGCGGCCGGCCTGCATGTTCCGTCCGAGACCATGAAGCAGGGCCGCGACTTCCTGCGCAAGCTGACCGCCAATCACAACACCCTGCGCCAGCGCGCCTACGCCTATTGGGTGCTGGCCCGCCTGAACGAGGCCAGCCCCGGCGATCTGCGCTATTTCCACGACGTCGAGGCGGCCAAGCTGGACGATCCGCTGGCCTGGGCCCAACTCGGCGCGGCGCTGGACCGGATCGGCGACCGGGCCCGCGCCCAGTCGGCCTTCCATCTGTCGCTGGCCACGATGGGGACGAAACATCACCGGGTCGGACCCTATGGCTCGACGTTGCGCGATGCGGCCGGCGCCCTGACCATGGTCGCCGAGGCGCGGCGGGACGAAATGCTGCCCGCCTTCGCCGAAAAGGCCGTCGCCCTCGACACCAAGACCCCCTCGACCCAGGAGATGGCGTGGATGGTGCTGGCCACCCAGGCGATGACCCACGGCAAGCCGATGACCGTCGAATGGGGCGGCAAGCCGCTGGGGCCGCGCGCTCCCGCCGCCGCGCCGCTCGACCCGGCGGCCGGGCTGGCCCTGGTCAACAAGGGCGCGGAGGCGGTGTGGCGCACGGTGGCCGTCGAGGGCATCCCCAAGACCCCGCTGGTCGCCGCCCAAAACGGCCTGAACGTCACCCGCGAGGTCTTCACGCTGGATGGCGAGCCGGCCGATCTCGCCGCGTTGCGCCAGAACGACCGCGTGGTGGTGATCCTGAGCGGCGGCGGCGACGGCAAGCGCGAGCGTGAAATCTCGGTGCTCGCCCTGCTGCCGGCCGGGCTGGAGATCGAAGGGGTCCTGGTGCCCGAGGGCAACGGGGTGCGCGAGTGGATGCCCGAATTCAGCCAGCCGCGCGCCACGGTCAAGCGCGACGACCGCTTCGCCGCCGCCGTGACCCTGGCCCGCCGGCCCGAGCAGAGCAAGACGGCGCCGCCGGTCGAGGAGAGCGACCCGCCGGCCGGCCAGTTCCGCGTCGGCTTCGTGGCGCGCGCCGTCAATGTCGGCTCCTTCACCTTGCCGCCGGTCCTGGTCGAGGACATGTACTACCCCGCCGTGCGCGGCAACACCGACACCGGCAGGGTGGCGATCGCGCCGTGAGGGCGGCTCTTCTCGCCGGGCTGGCGCTGCTCGGCTTGGCCTTGGCCGCCGACGCGCTGTTCCCGCCCGATCTGTCGCGCTGGCGCGAGCGGTCGTCGGTGGTGGTGGGCGAGGGAAACCGGCTGATCCGCGCCTTCGCCGCGCCGGACGGGCGGTGGCGGCTGGCCACCGCGCCCGACGCGGTCGACCGGCGCTATCGCGATCTGCTGTTGGCCTATGAGGACCGCCGCTTCCACCGGCATCCCGGCGTCGATCCCTTGGCGATGGCGCGCGCCGCCGGGCAGTTGATGGCGGCCGGACGGATCGTCTCGGGCGCCTCGACCATCACCATGCAGGTGGCGCGGCTGCTGGAGCCGGGGCCGCGCGGCGTTCCCACCAAGCTGCGCCAGATGGGGCGCGCCTTGCAGCTTGAATGGCGCTACACCAAGGACGAGATCCTGGGGCTGTACCTGACCCTGGCGCCGTTCGGCGGCAATCTCGAAGGGGTGCGCGCCGCCGCGCTGGCGTGGTTCGGCCATCCGCCCGACCACCTGACCCTGGGCGAGGCGGCCCTGCTGGTCGCCCTGCCGCAATCGCCCGAGCGCCTGCGCCCCGACCGCCACCCGCAAGCGGCGCGGGACGGTCGCGACAAGGTGCTGAACCGCCTGTTGGCGCAAGGGCTGCTGACCGCCGAACAGGTCGCCGACGCCCGCGCCGAGCCGATCCCCACCGCCCGCCAGCCGCTGCCCCGGCACA
>JADGAL010000044.1 GCA_015232025.1 Alphaproteobacteria bacterium | reverse complement strand
GATCTGGCGGTGTCCTGTCGTCCGGCCGAGCCGGGCCGGCCCGACATTCCCGATCCGCTGTTGATCGTCGAGGTGCTGTCGCCCTCGACGGAAGGTGACGACCGCAAGATCAAGCTGCCCGATTACCGGCTTCTGCCAAGCGTGCGGGAAATCGTCTATGTCGACCCGGCCCGCGCCTATTGCGAGGTCCATCGCAGGCTCGACGGCGGGCGCTGGCAGATGGATATTTTGACCAGCCTGGACGACCGGCTGCGCCTCGCCGTCTGCGATGGCGACATCCCGTTGGCCGAGGTTTACGAGAACGTCGCGCTGGCCGTGGGGCCGCGGTAGTTTCCTCGCCGCCGCCCTGTCCCGCCCTATTGACTCGCACCCGCATTGACCCCGAATATCCGCGCGTTCCTATCCGCAGCCGAGGTGGCCCATGCGCGCATCACTGATCCTGGCTTCCGTCCTTTCCATAGCGCTCGGCGCCACCGCGGCGCTGGCGGCGGACAAGGCCGAGAAGAAGGTGCTCAACGTCTACAACTGGTCGGACTATGTCGCCAAGGACACCCTGGCGCTGTTCGAGAAAGAGACCGGCATCAAGGTCAAATACGACGTCTACGACTCGAACGAGACGCTCGAGGCCAAGCTGATGGCCGGGCGCTCGGGTTACGACGTGGTGTTCCCGTCGGCCTCGCCCTATCTGATCCAACTGATCCAGGCCAACGTCTTCCGGCCGCTCGACAAGGCGAAGCTGACCAATCTCGGCAATCTCGACCCGGCCGTGATGAAGACGCTGGCCTCGGCCGATCCGGGCAACGCCTATGGCGTGCCCTACATGATCGCCGCCACCGGCATCGGCTACAACGTCAAGCACGTCGAGGGCCATTTGGGCGGCGCCGCGCCGGTGAGCTGGTCGATGCTGTTCGATCCCGAGACGGCGGCCAAGCTGAAGCCCTGCGGCGTCAGCCTGCTGGACACGCCGACCGAGGTCTTCCCGGCGGCGCTCGCCTATGCCGGCAAGAACCCGACCAGCTTCGACAAGGATGACATGAAGTTCGCGGCCGACATGGTCCGCAAGGTCAAGCCGTCGATCCGCTATTTCCATTCCTCGCGCTACATCAACGATCTGGCCAATGGCGAGCTGTGCGTCGCGCAGGGCTATGTCGGCGATCTGGTGCAGGCCCGCGACCGCGCCAAGGAGGCCGGCAAGGGCGTCGAGGTCGGCATCCTGATCCCCAAGGAGGGCGCCGTCGTCAATATCGACGTGATGGCCATCCCCAAGGACGCGCCGCATCCCGACAACGCGCATCTGTTCATCGATTTCCTGATGCGCCCCGAGATCATCGCCGCCGTCACCAACGAGACCGGCTACGCCAACGCGGTGCTGCCGGCCGCCAAGTTCGTCGACGAGGCGATCCGCACCGACCCGGTGATCTATCCGCCGGCCGAGGTGCTGGCGCGCGAGTTCACCGTTCCTCCGGCGCCCAAGGCCTACGACCGCGATCGCACGCGCGAGTGGACCAAGGTCAAGTCCGGCAAGTAGATGGCGCTTGAACGGCCGAAGCTCTCGCTTCCCCCGTGGAACGATCCCAAGGCGGAGCCGATCATCCGCCTTGAACGGGTGTCGAAAAGCTTCGGCGATTACGTCGCCGTCAATGACGTGTCGCTCGACATCCACCGCGGCGAGTTGTTCTCGCTGCTGGGCGGGTCGGGCTGCGGCAAGACGACGCTGTTGCGGATGATGGCCGGCTTCGAGGCTCCCTCGACCGGCCGCATCATCATCGACGGCGTCGACATGGCCGGCGTGCCGCCCTATGAGCGGCCCGTCAACATGATGTTCCAAACCTACGCCCTGTTCCCGCATATGAGCGTCGAACAGAACGTCGCCTTCGGCCTGAAGCAGGAAAGCCTGCCGCGCGCCGAGATCCGCGACCGCGTCGCGTCGATGCTCGAACTGGTCCAGATGGGCCGCTACGCCAAGCGCCGGCCGCACCAGCTTTCCGGCGGCCAGCGCCAGCGCGTCGCCCTGGCCCGCTGTCTGGTCAAGCGGCCCAAGGTGCTGCTGCTCGACGAGCCGCTGGGCGCCCTGGACAAAAGACTGCGTGAGCAGACCCAGTTCGAGCTGGTCAACATCCAGGACAAGACCGGCATCACCTTCGTTCTGGTCACCCACGACCAGGAAGAGGCGATGACCATGTCCTCGCGAATCGGCGTGATGAACGCCGGCTATGTCGAACAGGTCGGCCCGCCGGTCGAGATCTACGAATATCCGATCAGCCGCTTCGCCGCCGAATTCGTGGGCAGCACCAATCTGTTCGAGGGCGTGATCGTCGAGGCGCATCCCGATCAGGTGACGGTGCGCTCGCCCGACACCGATCTCGAGTTGCGGGTCGGCCACGGCTCGCCGGTGCCGGTGGGCGCCCAGGTCGCCGTGATGGTGCGACCCGAGAAGATGGAGGCGAGCCGCGAGCCGCCGCCGGACGACTTCAACCGCATCCATGGCGTGGTCAAGGAGATCGCCTATCTGGGCGACATCTCGATCTTCCATGTGCGGCTGCCCAACGGCCGCGAGGTGCGGGTCTCGCAGACCAATCTGCGCCACACGGCGCGCCAGAAGCTGACCTGGGACGACGAGGTCTGGCTGTCTTGGCACCCCTCCAACGCCGTGGTGCTGACCCGATGAACGGGCGCCGGCTGGTCTCGCTGTTGCCCTGGGCGTGGCTGGGTCTGTTCTTCCTGGTGCCGTTCCTGATCGTCTTGAAGATCAGTTTGGCGGACGCCGATCTCGGCGTGCCCCCCTATACCGCGCTGTTCGAGGTGATCGACGACACGGTGCTGCGGATCAGGCTGAACTGGGCCAATTTCCAATACGTCCTGACCGAGGAACTGTACGCCGCGGCCTTTCTCCAATCGCTGAAGCTGGCCTCGATGGCGACGCTGGCCTGTCTGCTGCTCGGCTATCCGATGGCCTATGCCATCGCGCGGTCGTCGGCGGCGGCGCGTGGGCCGCTGTTGATGCTGATCATCCTGCCGTTCTGGACCTCGTTCCTGATCCGCGTCTACGCCTGGATGGCCATCCTCAAAAGCGAGGGGCCGATCAATCACCTGCTGCTCGCGCTGGGGCTGGTCGACGAGCCGCTGCCGCTGCTGCATTCCGAGTTCGCGGTGCTGATCGGGCTGGTCTATTCGTATCTGCCCTTCATGGTGCTGCCGCTTTACGCCACCCTCGAAAAGATGGACCTGTCGCTGTTGGAGGCCGCCGCCGATCTCGGCTGCCGGCCCTTCCGGGCGTTCTGGGCGATCACCGTGCCGCAATCCTGGCCCGGCGTGGTGGCCGGCTCGATGCTGGTGTTCATTCCGGCGGTCGGCGAGTTCGTGATCCCCGATCTGCTGGGCGGCCCCGAGACGCTGATGATCGGACGCCGCCTGTGGGACGACTTCTTCATGGGCCGCGACTGGCCGCTGGCCGCCGCCGTGGCGGTGACCCTGCTGGTGCTTCTCGTGCTGCCGATGGCCTTGCTGCAACACACCCGCGCGGGAGCCGAGCGGTGAGGGCGCGCGGGCTGTTCCTGTTCGCCGCGCTGGCCATCGGCTACGCCTTCCTGTACGGGCCGATCCTGTCCCTGATCGTCTACAGCTTCAACGAAAGCCGGCTGGTCACGGTTTGGTCGCGCTTCTCGTTCAAATGGTATGGCGAGCTGTTCGAGAACGAGCAGATCCTGTCATCCGCCTGGCTGTCCTTGAAGATCGCCGCGATCTCGGCGACCGGGGCGGTGGTGCTGGGCACCCTGGCGGCGGTGATGCTGGTGCGCTTCGGGCGCTTCCGCGGCCGCATGCTGTTCTCGGCGATGATCACCGCGCCCCTGGTGATGCCCGACGTGATCATCGGCCTCGCCCTGTTGCTGCTGTTCGTCTCGCTCGAGCAATGGCTGAACTGGCCCGAGGGCCGCGGCATGACCACCATCGCCATCGCCCACGTCACCCTGGGCATGGCCTACGCCACGGTGGTGGTGCAGTCGCGGCTGTCGCAAATGGACGCCTCGGTCGAAGAGGCCGCCCTCGACCTCGGCGCCCGGCCCTGGAAGGTGTTCCTGCTGATCACCCTGCCAATCATCTCACCCGCCCTGGCCGCCGGCTGGCTGCTGGCCTTCACGCTGTCGCTCGACGATCTGGTGATCGCCAGCTTCGTCTCGGGACCGGGATCGACCACGCTGCCCATGGTCATCTTCTCCAGCGTCCGCCTGGGCGTCAGCCCGCAAATCAACGCGCTCGCCACCATCGTCGTGGTGCTGGTCACCATAGGCATCCTGATCGCCGGCCGCATCACCCTGCGCGCCGAACGCGACCGCCAAGCCGACAGGCGCCGGGCGGGGGAATAATCCGGCTTTCTCATTACCGGGGCGTGTGGCAGGATGGCCCGAGCACCGCGATGCGGACAAGGGCGGGGGAATGCGCTTCACACGGGATGATTTCGCAGGCGATGTCGGCGCTTGGCGGCGCTCGGGCGACGTATCGACGCGGGCGCGCGGCGACAACTTCGCCTTCGACGAGCATGTCGGGCCGGATCGGCTGGCGGATTTCGAGACCTTCGATTTTCAGGCGCGCGGTCTAAAAGGGGCCTGCGGGGAGTATTTCCAGTACTCCATCGTGGGCGTGGAACGCACGCACGTCCCCAGCACCTTCACCTCGATCAACGAACGGGCTTGGCGCTACGAGGGCATGGAGGACAATCAGAAGATCGTCCGCCTGGAACGGATCGACGACGCGCTGGGCAGGACGGGCCACGCGAACGAGCGGGACGCCGCGTTCGATCGCTTGAACGCCGCCATGGGATTCCAGCGCGACGAGTCGGTCATTCGACCGATCCTGCGGCAGTTCGAGGCTTACACGGGCGCGCGCCCGGCCTTCGCCTGCTTCCATCGTGACGTGGCGAAGGATCTGAAGGCGCCGGACTGGTTGCCCCGGCTGATCGCGCGCCTTGGTTTGGGCCACCATCGTCTTCAGCGCGGCCAGCGCGGCTATTTCGCCCTGATGATCTATACCGTGGGTGAGGTCCGAGAGCAGGCGCGGCATATCGCGCATCCCTTCGCGGTGCCCACCGTGCTGGAATCGCGGGACAGCCCCCATTTCTATCCGGCGCCCTATGGCCGACGCGAGGGCTATGCCGTCGATCTGGACCACCGCGCCGCCCGCGTTTCGATTTGCGAGTTCCTGCATGCGCGCCTATCCTATCAGCCGGCTCATCTCGTGAAGGTTGGGCGGTTGAACGGACCGGCGCCGGACCTCGATCTGGCGGCGGCGCGGGACGCTCATCTTCGCCGGCTGCGCGACTGTTTCGACCGGCCCGATTTCGGTGCCCTGATGGCTGAAGAGGCGATGTCCTAAAATGGCGGCACCCGCCCGCATCCCCCGGCGGCATCCCTGGCTGGCGGCGCTCGAAGCGGCGCCGCTGGACGAGATGCGCGCGCTGGTCGGCGGCTACGCCGAGATCGGCCGGTTCCAAGGCGCCGAGCCGGGTGACGCGGCGGAATCGCTGCTGTTCGGGCTGGACGGCGACGACCCCGCCCGGCGGGCGTTTGACGACGGCTGCTTGGAACTGCTGCGAAGCCTGCGCGCCGACCTGCTGGCCGCCCAGGACGACACCCGTCGCCTGCGCCTGATCGCCACCATCGATCGGCTGATTTCGGTCATTCGCCGCACCGTTCCGCATGACACGGTGCGCGACTTGCACCGCCGTTACGCTTGGTGGTTCGGCGCGTTCGAGACGGCGGTGGTCGACCGCTCGCTGGATTTGCGGCGCGAGTTCTGGCGCCTGATTGCCCTGACGCAATGGGTGATCGCCACCGACTCCGAGCCGCGCCGGCTGCTTGGTCTGTGGCTCGGCGTCTGCGCCCAGGCGGGCGAGCACGGGACACTGGGCGAGACCTATCTCGACATCGGCCTGATCGGCCTGCGCAAATTGCCGCTTGGCGAGGAGCAGTCCTCGAACGAGGAGGCGGTCTGCCACGGTTTGGCCCTGTGGGCGGCGCGCCAAAGTCCGAAACAGGCGGCCTTCCTGGCTCGCGCCGCCGAGATCGAAAGCCTTTACCCGTCCAACTGGCCGGGCGTGGTCGCCTCGGTCCTCGCGGTCCTGGAGCGGCCGAACGCCTTGGGGCGTTTTCCGGCCGCCGATTGGTGGCGTCAGGCGCTCGACTTGGTCTCCGAAGCCGCCGCGGAGGCCCCTTCGTTCGAACCGCCGCCCAAAGAATGGCACGTTGGCGTGTTGAGGGATATCGGACAGCCCTTGGGGATTCTGCGGCCCCGCGTGGAGGCTTTGTGGAGCGGCCATCGCGGCTATGCCGACGCGACCGGCGATATCTTTTACGCGGTTCGCACCGCCTGCAATGTCGGGATGAAGTTATTGAAAGCGGGTGATCGAAGCGAGCGCGCCCAGCGTGGCGCGTTGGCGGTGACCCTGGCGCGCGCCGCGCTCGACTATGCTCCAACGGATGCCTATGCCTGGGCGTTGTGGCGGAATGGCCTCGCCGCGCAGGGGGCGGTGCGCGAGGCCGAACTGGTCGGATGGGAATCCATCCGCCGCTTTCCCGAAGACCCTCAATGGCGCACCCAACTGGCTTCGCTGCTCGCCGAGGATCTCGGCCGGCCGGAGGAGGCCGAGCGCTTGCTGCGCGACACGGCGGCGCTGTTTCCCGACAACGCGGTGGCGCGGACCCAACTGGCCGGTCTTCTCGCCGATCTCGGTCGGCTGGACGAGGCGCGGGCGCTGCTGGTCGATGCCATCGCCACTTGGCCGAAGACAATGCACAGCTATGCCCAGTTGGCCATCCTTTATGCCGACCGGCTCGATCGGCGATCCGACGCCATCGCCGTTCTGGAGCAGGGGCTCCGGCAAGACCCTGGGTACCGCCCGGTCGCAAGACTGCTGGACAAGGCGCGTGGCAGTCGTCCGCTCGCAGCGAAAAAGCCGCCCGCGCGCCGGCCGGTGGTCGCGGACGGGCCGATGCTCGATCTCGGCTTCGATGTGCGAACCGCAGAGGCGCGGCGGGCGCTGTTTCGGGTCGAGACGGGCGATCCGGCGGGGCTGGATGAGATACGGCGCATCGTCGAGGACGATCCGGGGCTGGCCTATGCGCGCTATGTGGCGGAGCGGACGGGGGTCAAGTCGTTCGGGCGGCTCGACACGGCGGTCGCCTTCGCCTTCGAGCGCGCCCGCCGACAGGCGCCGGCGCCTTTGATGGGGTTCGCTTCGTATCTGGCGGTGCTCGGCGGCAGGGTGCTGATGGGCGAGGATGTCGGGCCGCCGCCGGTGCCGGCCAACCAGGATGACGAGGGGGCGTATTCGAACCGCGTCGCCGTTCTCGTCGAAGCGCTCGGCAAGGGCGGCGCGGAGGCCAAGCTGCGCTTGGTGTCGGATTTCGCGGCGGCCGAGTTGTCGTTGACCATCGCCGCCGCCTGAGTCCTCCGCCCGCTTGCACGGCGTGGCGTTCCGGTGGCACTGTTCCCCGCATGAACCGTGCCTCCGCTTTCGCGTCGCTGGCCTTCGCTTCGATCGGCCATGCCTACGCCCATCTGTTCGAGCCGATCTTCTATGTGGTCGCGCTGGTGCTGCCGGCCGTGTTCGGGCTGCCCTACGAGGAGGCGCTGGCGCTGATCGTGGCGGGCAAGCTGATCTACGGGCTGGCGGCGCCGTTCGTCGGCTGGCTGGGCGACCGCTGGAGCACGGTCGGCATGATGGCGCTGTACTTCCTGGGGCTGGGGGTGGCGGCGATGGTCACCGGGCTGGCGCGGACGCCCATGGAGATGGCGCTGGCGCTGGCGCTGTTGGGGTTTTTCGGGTCGATCTATCATCCGGTGGGCATCGCCTGGCTGGTGCGCAACGCCGAGAATCCGGGCAAGGCGATCGGCATCAACGGCGTGTTCGGCGGGCTGGGGCCGGCGGTGGGCAGCGCGTTGGGCGCCGCGCTGATCGCCGGGGCGGGTTGGCGCTGGGCGTTTCTGGCGCCCGGCGCGGTGGTCGCGGCGACCGGGTTGTTGTTTCTGTGGCTGGTGTGGCGCGGCGTGGTGGTCGAGACCAAGACCGACCGCAAGCCCCAGCCGCCGGCCTCGCGCGGCGACACCTTGCGGGTCGGGCTGGTGCTGTCGCTGACCATGCTGTGCGCCGGGCTGATCTACCAATCGACCCAGCCGGCCTTGCCCAAGCTGTTCTCGGATCGGCTCGACGGCGCCTCGGTTGGCGCGGCGGGCATGGCGGTGACCGTCGTCTATGTGATCGCCGGGCTGGGGCAAGTGGTGGCCGGGCATTTGGCCGACCGCTTCCCGCCGCGTCTGGTCTATGTCGGGGCCTATGCCCTGCAAGTGCCGCTGCTCTATGTCGCGGCGACCGCCTCGGGGCTGCCGCTGGTGCTGGTCGCGGTGATGATGGTGTCGCTCAACATGGCGGGCATTCCGGCCGAGAACGTGCTGCTGGCCCGCTATACGCCGGCCCGCTGGCGGGGGACGGCGTTCGGGCTGAAATTCGTGCTGGCCTTCGGGGTCAGCGGGCTGGGCGTGCCGCTGGTCGCCTATATCCGCGGAAGCACGGGGGATTTCTACTGGCTGTTCGCGCTGCTCGCCGCGATGGCTTCGGTGGTGGCGGCGGCGGGGCTGCTTCTGCCCGGCGAGAAGCCGGCCCCGGTGCCGGCGCCCGCCGAATAGGGCGCGGCCGGCCGGGTGGGCAGGCTGAAAAAGAAGGTGCTGCCCACGCCTTCCTCGGAGATCACGCCGATCTGGCCGCCCAGTTGTTCGACCAGACGGCGCGCGATGGCCAAGCCGGTGCCGGTGCCGCGCCGGCCCCCGTGATGCGACAGCCGCTCGAAGACGCGGAAAATGCGCTCGTGATATTGGGCGGCGATGCCGAAGCCGTTGTCGGTCACCCGGATGGTGGCGATGTCGCCATCCTCGCTCGCCTCGATGCGGATATGCGGGACGCGGTCGGGATGGCGATGCTCGAGGGCGTTGTCCAACAAGGCGTGCAGCAATTGGGTCAGCCGCGCCTTGTCCATCATCACGGAGGGAAGCGGCTGGCGCCGGATGTCGGCGCCGATCGCGACGATGCGGCCGCGCAGTTGCGCCAGCGCCGTATCGAGCGCGGAATCCGCCGAGACCGGGTGCTTGGGCGCCTCGGCGCGGCCCGCTTCGAGATAAAGCTGGGCGTCGGACAGCAGGCTTTTCAAACGCAGGGCGCCGCCCGTCGCGAAGCCGATGAATTCGCGGCCGTCGCCATCCAATTCGCCAAGATGGCGTTCGAGAAGCTGGAGATAGCTCACCACCTGCCGCACCGGCTCCTGAAGGTGATGGGCGAGGATTTCGGAAAAGCGTTCGAGATCGTCATGGGTGCGGGCCAACTCGGCCAAGCTGGCGCGCAATCGGCCCTCGGCGGCGATGCGCTCGGTGATGTCGCGCTGCACGCCGACATAATGGGTGATCTTGCCGGCGCCATCGCGCACCGGGCCGATCGACAATTCGTTCCAGAATGGCGTTCCGTCCTTGCGGTAGTTGCGCAGGACGGAGTCCACCTCGTCGCCCGCCGACAGCGCCGCCTGGATGAGCGCCAGCCCGTCCTGCGCCGTGTCCTGGCCGTGCAGGAAGCGGGGATTGCGGCCCAGCACCTCGTCGGCCTGGTAGCCGGTGGTCCGCTCGAAGGCCGGGTTGACATAGATCAGCGGCGAGTCCGGCTGGGTGGCGTCGCAGATGATCACGCCATTGCTGACCGTGGCCAGCGCCCGGTCGCTCAGGGCCAGCGCCTCCTCGTCGCGGGCGCGGCGCACCACGGCGCGGGCCAGCAGGGCGGTCAGCACCAGGACGAAGGCCACCATCGCCCCGGCCGGCGCCGCCAACGCCCACGAGGTCGTTCGCCAGGGCGTCAGCACCGCCCCGCGGTCCAGTCCCACCGAGACGACCAGCGGCCAGGCCATGGTCATGCGATAGCTGGTGATGCGCTCGATGCCGTCCGAATCGACGCCTTCGAAGGTGCCGAATTCCGAGGCCTTCAGGTGGGTGGTGAACAAAGGCTCGTCCTCGGGCCTGAGCGGCGCCCCGCCCTGGGTCCAGACCAGCGGCGCGCCGTCGTGGCGGAACATCGCCACCCGGCTGCGACGGCCCAACTCCAGCGCGTCGAAGATGCTTTCGAAATGCTGCGGATTGACGGCGGCGATCACCATCGTGCCGTCTTCCAGCAGGCGCGCCACCGGAATGTAGGTGTAGGTCTGGCCGGCGTCCGAGTCGCCGCCCAGGAAGCGGCCCGACGCCAGCGCGCCGACCTTCAGCCGTCCGGTGCGGGCGCGCAAATCGGCGTGCGACGACACCGTCAGGCCGATATGGCGGCGCGCCGAGTCGTGGCGCACCACGCCTTGGCGGTCGACCACCACGATCTGCCGCAAATGCGGCGCGTAGCTGAGCTTTTGGGACAGCGCGTTGGAGAAGGCGGGATCGCCGGGTTGCGCATCGGCCAGCAGATCGGTCACCGAGGTCAAGGCGACGTCCACCGCCTGCATGCTGCGATCGGCCGCGTCGGCCACCGAGCGGGCCAGATTGGCGGTCGTGTCGCGCCCGCCCTCGATCGCCTGCCGGTGCATGCCGTTCAGGGTGAGGGCCAGCGTCAGGGCCACCATCATCGCCGAACCGACGCCCGAGGCGACGATGGCGAACACCAGCCGGCGTCCATACAGACGGCCGGGCGCGCGTTTCGCGATCAGTGGGAACGGGGCAGCCATCAGGTATGACGAGGGGTCGCCTCAGGAATTTTGTGGTAATTCTTTACTACCACACACGACCGGGAGCCCCGTCATGAAATTCGTCCTAACGCCACTGGCCCTGGCGCTGACCCTGGTCCTGGCGACCGTCGGCGCCGCGCCGGCCGGGGAAAGCCGGCTCGCCCGCGTCCAGGCCGCCAAGGAAGTTCGGGTCTGCATCTGGCCCGACTACTATTCGATCTCGTACCGCGACACCCGCACCGGCGACCTGTCGGGCATCGACATCGACATGGCCAAGGAACTGGGCAAGGACCTGGGCGTCGCCGTAAGGTTCGTCGACAGTTCGTTCCGCACCCTGATCGACGACCTGATCGGCGATCGCTGCGACATCAGCATGCATGGAGTGGGGGTCACCCCGGCCCGCAAGGAGAAGCTGGCCTTCAGCGAGCCGCACCTGCGCAGCGGCGTGTTCGCCATCGCCACCAAATCGAGCAAGGCGGTCAAGACCTGGGCCGACATCGACCAGCCGGGCGTCGTGGTGGCCGCGCAGGCCGGCACCTACATGGTCGACGTGATGAAGAACACCCTGACCAAGGCCGAGTTGCTGGTGGTCGGCACCCCCGAGGCCCGCGAGCAGGAGGTGATGAGCGGTCGCGCCGACCTGTTCATGACCGATTATCCCTACAGCCGCAAGATGCTGGCCCGTCACGACTGGGCGGTTCTGCTGACCCCGCCCGAGCCGCTGGCTCCCACCTTCTACGCCTACGCCATGGCGCCGGGCGACGCCGAGTGGGTGGCGGCGGTCGACGGATTCGTGGCCCGCGCCAAGAAGGACGGCCGCCTGGTCAAGGCCGCCGAGGCCAACGGCCTGACTCCGATCGTCTGGTTGAAGTAGGGGATATGGCCCGGCGCCGAGCCGGGCCTATTTGCGCCGGTTGAGCTTTTCCGAAACCTCGTGCATCGCCCGGTGAACCTGGGCCGCGAAGGTGGCGTGCAGGGTCTTGACCTTGGCCCGGTACATCATGTCGTCGGCGGCGTTCTCGCGCAGGGCGACCTCGGCGGCGCCAAGGGCCTTGCGGCAGCGGTCGTTGATCGCCTTGCGCCAATCCTCGGCGGTGAATTTCGCCTTCTGGCTGGTCGGCACCGCCAGCCAGATCTTTTCCGCCAGGGACACCAAAGCCTCGTGCTTGGCGACGTCCGAGCCCAAGGTCTCTTGAATGTCGCGGCGCACGTCCGAGCGCGCCCCGAGCTGTTTGCGGCGATCCTCCTCCGCGAGGTTGCTGGCGATTTTGCCCAGCCGCCTGTGGTCGTCCATGCTTCCCATGCGTCGCCCCGTCACTCCTGCCGCATTCGCGAAGGCACCATCTTGCCAGTTTCGCGGCGGATGTTGAACAATCTTCTTGTTGTACTACGCCGCCGCCAGCGCCTGATCCAGGTCGCGGATCAGGTCCTCGGCGGTTTCCAGCCCGACCGACAGCCTGATCACGTCCGGCCCGGCGCCGGCCGCGACTTGCTGCTCGGCGGACAATTGGCGATGGGTGGTCGAGGCCGGATGGATGATCAGGCTGCGGGTGTCGCCGATGTTGGCGAGGTGCGAGAACAGGCCGACCCCCTCGACCACCTTGACTCCCGCCGCGAATCCGCCCTTGACGCCGAAGGTGAACACGGCGCCGCAGCCGCGCGGCAGGAATTTGGCCGCCAAGCCGCGATAGGGGCTGGCCTCCAGCCCGGCATACGAGACCCAGGCGACCTTGGCATGGCCGGCCAGGAATTGGGCGACCTTCAGGGCGTTGGCGCAGTGGCGCTCCATGCGCAGAGGCAGGGTTTCGATGCCGGTCAGGGTCAGGAAGGCGTTCATCGGCGCCATCGACGGGCCGAAGTCGCGCAGCGCCACGGCGCGGGCCTTGGTGGTGAAGGCGAAATCGCCGAAGGTCTCCCAGAAGGTCAGGCCGTGATAGGCCGGCTCGGGCTGGCCGAGCGACGGGAACTTGCCCGAGCCCCAGTCGAAGCGTCCCGACTCGACGATCGCGCCGCCCAGCGAGTTGCCGTGCCCGGCCAGGAATTTGGTGGTCGAGTGGACGACGATGTCGGCGCCCCACTCGATCGGGCGCAGCAGATAGGGCGTCGCCATGGTGTTGTCGACGATCAGCGGGATACCCGCCTCGTGGGCGATCCTGGCGACCGCCTCGACATCGACCACGATGCCGCCCGGATTGGCCAGCGCCTCGATGAAGATGCCCTTGCAGCGCGGCGTCAGCGCCTTGCGGAAGTTCTCGGGGTCGTGCGGATCGACGAAGTGGCAGGTCCAGCCCAGGCGCTTGAACGAAAGCCCGAACTGGGTCAGCGAGCCGCCATACAGATTGCGCGAGGCGATGAACTCGTCGCCCGGCTCCAGCAGGGTGAAGAAGGTCAGGAA
The DNA here is from genome assembly GCA_015232025.1 of Alphaproteobacteria bacterium. Classification (GTDB taxonomy): domain Bacteria; phylum Pseudomonadota; class Alphaproteobacteria; order Rhodospirillales; family Magnetospirillaceae; genus JADFZP01. The sequence goes on along the minus strand of JADGAL010000044.1, from coordinate 2,805 downwards.
CTGGGCGGCGTGGCCCGACGCGGCGCACAGCGCGGCGCGTCCGCCCTCCAGGCTGGCGATGCGCTCCTCCAGCACCGAGACGGTCGGGTTGCCCAGCCGGGTATAGACGTGCCCGAAGGTGTGCAGATCGAACAGCGCGGCGGCGTGGTCCACGTCGTCGAACACGTACGAGGTCGTCTGATAGATCGGCGTGATGCGCGCGCCCGTCGCGGGATCGGGGGCGGCGCCGGCGTGCACGGCGCGGGTCTCGAAGCCGTAACGGGTGGCGCCCATCTTCTCGGCGGCCAGGGCCGGCCCGCCGCCGGCGCCCGGTGGCTGGTGGGGCTTGTTCGAGATGATGCCGGAATTGACGCCGCTCCAGCCCAGTTCGCCGCCCAGCCGGCCGAATTCGATCTTGGGGCAGCGGTTCATCACCACGTCCAGCCCGGCCGCCTCGGCGCGCGCCGCCGCCTCGTCGTTGCGCACGCCAAGCTGCATCCACACCACCTTGGCGCCGATCGCCACCGCCTCGTCGGTGATCGGCCCGGCGGCCTGCGAGTTGCGGAACACGTCGACCATGTCGATCGGGAAGGGGATCGATTTCAGGTCGGGATAGACCGTCTCGCCCAGCAATTCCTGGCCGGCCAGGCCGGGATTGACCGGGATCACCCGGTAGCCCTTCTCCTTCAGGTACTTGGTCACGAAATAGGACGGCCGGTTCCAATTGGCGCTGGCGCCGACCAGCGCGATGGTGCGGACCCGCGCCAGGATGCCGCGCAGATAGTCGTCGGAATAGGGGATCGGGTCCATGGCGCACCGTCTGCCGCGAAGGGGCGACCACCATACCCGCGCGCCGCCAAGGGGATCAAGGGTGCCCGATGGGCGCGAAAAGCGGATGCGGCGCGATGCCCTTCGTGCGACACTCCCAGCCCCTATTTCATGGCGGGACTGGATGGACGACTCACAGCGGTTGTCGGACGTGCTGGCCATCATGGGCCACGAGATCCGCGCTCCGATGAACGGCATGATGGAGGTGCTGGAACGGCTGCGCGCCACGCCGCTCGACGCGCGGCAGCGCGAGCAGGTCGAGACCATCCATCATTCCGGCGAGGCGCTGCTCGCCTTGCTCGACGCCATTCTCGATGCCGGTGGCGACCCGGAAGCGGTCGCCTTCGAGTTGGAGCGCCTGATCGCCGGCGTGGTCGAGCTGATGTCGTCGCGCGCCCGGGCGGGCGGGCTTTCGATCGACACCACGCTCGATCCGACCGTGCCGCGCCGGGTGCGCGGCGACGCGGCCGGGCTGCGCCAAGTGCTGCTGACCCTGATCGGCAACGCGATCCGATTCACCCAAAAGGGCGGCGTGCGCGTCAACGTCAAGCCGGCGGCCAATGGCGGCTTGCGGTTCGAGGTGATCGACACCGGGGTCGGCGTGTTGGCCGATGACCGGGCGCGGCTGTTCGACCATGGCGGGCTCGCCACCTGCCGGCGCGCCGTCGCCCTGCAAGGCGGCGAGATCGGCCAGGACGGCACGCCGGGGCTGGGCAGTCTGTTCTGGTTCACCATCCCCCTGGCACCCGAGCTTGCCGCCCCGTCGCCGCTGTCGATCCTGGTCGCCGATGACGATCCGGTGGGCCGCAAGATCGCGATCGGTCTGCTTGAACGTCAAGGACATCGCGTGCGGGCGGTGGCCGATGGCGGCGCGGCCCTCGCCGAGGTCGCCTCGGCCGGGCCCTGGGACGTCGTGCTGATGGATGTCGAGATGCCCGTCATGGACGGTCTGGCGGCGACCCGCGCCATACGCGCGCTGCCGGGGGCGGCGGGCCGGGTGCCGGTGGTCGCGCTGACCGCGGCGACCCGCGATAGCGATGCCGTCCTCTGCCGCGAGGCGGGCATGGACGACCATGTCACCAAGCCGATCGAGATGCCGTCCTTGATGGCGGCGATCGCGCGCCAGACGCGGCAGGGTCCCGCCGCGCCGCCATTGGTCGACCGCGATGCCCTGGTCAAGCTGTTCAAGCTGCTTGGCCCGCGCTCGGGCGCCGAGATGATCGAGACGGCGCGCCAAGTCCTGACCGAGGGGTTGGCCGGCATCCGCGCCGCCCTTGGCGAGGCCGACCTCGACACGGTGCGGCGAGCCGCCCATCGGATGACCTCGTCGGCGGGGCATGCGGGACTGGCCGTGCTGCGCCGACGCCTTCAAGACATCGAGCAATCCGCGCGAACCGGGCGGGGCCGCGAGGTCGAGGCCCTGGCCGAGGGCCTTGGCGATCTGGTCACGCGTTCGCTGGCCGAACTGGACGAGGAATTGCGCCAGCCCCTATGATAACGGCGGGCGGTCGGAACGACCGATCGCCGAAGCCGCCATTGCGGCGGCGGCCAAGGGCGCCGGGGCGCCCGCCCGGCGAGGGGCCAATGAGGTGAGTCGATTTATCGGCTCACCGGTATGACGCGCGCTCGAGGATCAGCGCCCGCAGGCGTCGGGGATCATAGGGCTTGACCAGCAGGTCGTGTCCCCGGGCGCGGATTTCCGTGGCGCTTTCGGCCGAGGTGTCGCCGGTTTGCAGGATGGCCGGGACATCGCGCCCCAAGGCGACGCGCAATTCCTCGATCGCGTCGATGCCCGAGGTGCCACCGCTCAGGCGAAGATCCGTCACGATGACCGCCGGCTGGGCGCCTTCCGCCACCCGGCTCGCCGCTTGGCGGCCGTCCAGCGCGGCCACCACCGAAAGGCCCCACCCCTCCATCAGCATCCGCATGGCGGTGAGCTGCATCGGGTCGTCTTCGATCACGAGCACCACCGTGCCCGAACAATCCTTGTGGTCCATG